>JAUCGL010000078.1:15000-22283 GCA_030378105.1 Candidatus Halobeggiatoa sp. HSG11
GGCAGTTCGAATTTGATGAATTGGTTGATCTGGTAAATCAATTCCGGTGGCAAGTCGAGTTTCTGAACGGCGAGATGGGTTAGAATATGGACATGAACCAACACAAATCCCACAAGCAGCACATAGAGCAGGATCAACTATAGGTTCCATATCCCATCTAGCTCCATCAGTACGAGCTTGCATTGAAATTGCATCAAATGGACAGTCTTCAAAGCATTGAGAACAACCATTACAATGGTTTAAGTCAACCACTACAGCTGGTGGTGTGCGTTTGGTTGGAAGCCAAGGCATAATCATCAGTAATGATGATATTGCTACAGCCAGAATCAAAGTCTCCCCAGGTGTGAAGTAATCTAGTAACGGATAAACATTTAAATAGAACCAGTCTAAATTTAGTACTGAAGGTACAATTGACAAATCAGCTTGCTCATGACTAACTGCTGGTTTTATTAAGGATAATATTAATAAAGCTAAAAAACTACCAATAGCTAAACCTCGTGGAACAATAACTTCAACTTTAGTCAATCTTTTAACATGAATCCACAAACCAAATACCAGCATAACCGGTAACCCTAATAAATGTACAAATGCCATCAAGGTAAAAAATCTATCACTTAGGTTACCAGATAAAAAATTACGACTCATAGCTCCTGAAAATATAGGCAAAGCATCTAATAGTTGAGAAGAGCCTATAGCAACATATTGTGCTAATTGGTCCCACACTAGCCAATAACCAGAAATTCCTAATAAAATCATTAACCATAAATTTGGAGTACCAGTAAACCACGAAAACCAACGAAAACCACGATAACGATCTAAAGAAAATTCTCTTATTATATGCAACAATACTACAGCTATTACTGCATCTGAGGCATAACGATGTAAACTTCGCATTATTCCAGCCAGATACCATTGTTCAGTCATAGCTTCAACTGATTGAAAAGCTCCAGTAATACTAGTATCAAATACTACAAATACGTATAAACCACTTACTAATACTATCCATAGTAAAAAGAAAGCTAACGAACCTAAATGATAAAGCGGGTTATTTTTGGTACCAAAAGCAAAATTAAACCAAGCATCTACATATAGATACATATGTTTAATGGGATTATGAAAAAAATTCTTCAAGATTTGTTCCTTTAATGTGTTCTTGTATTCATCAGAAGCGAATAGTTGATGGGTATTTTGATATGGAGACTTCACCTAATCTCCGCCAGCATTGTTATATAAGAATTTAAGTATATAGTAATATACTATACGCTTAGTATACTACCATTGATTTTAATCAATATCATTCATACATAAAACTTTAAAAATATTAGAATTTTTACTAAATATATTATATATGATTATATCAGTAACTTAATTTTTTTATAGTAAAGATATTTATTCTAATAAATTTAAATATTTAAAGTAAAATCTATAATCTAATAATTATGAGTTCTATAATTTTTCTTATTGTATTGGGAAGTTGTATATGGTTTTGGTTTGATACTTTGAGATGTCGGGAAACAACTAAAGTTGTGGCACAAAGAGTGTGTAAACAATTACAATTGCAATTATTAGACGATACTATAACCATAGTAAAATTACGAATAAAACGTAATGAAAATGGTAGGTTAAGCTGGCAAAGAACTTATCAATTTGAATTTTCTGATAGTGGTAATAATAGGCAAAAAGGTACTATAGTTATGTTAGGCATTAAAGTAGAAATTTTAGAAATGCCTGATACCAATAGAGTTATTTCACCAGTTTAAACGTAGGTTTAGGTTGGGATGGTTGAGGTATTGGTTTTTCAGATTTTTCATCTTGAAAAAACATACCTTTACCATTTTCTTTAGCATAAATACCTAATACTGCGGTAATCGGTACATAAACCGAAAAAGGTTGGCCGGAAAATCTAGCACTAAAACTTACCCATTCATTGTCCAATAATAAATTTTGGACTGCAGTTGGTGAAACATTTAAAATAATTTGACCATTTTCAATATATTGTTGTGGTACAGCAACATCTTTATGTTCAGCATTAACTAACATATGAGGGGTCAAGCTATTATCAACGATCCAATCATAGAAAGCTCTTAATAAATAAGGTTGTATTGAAGTCATGGTTATGTACACATTTCTCGTTCAGTTTTACTTAGACAGTTTTGAAAAGGTTCACGGCTAAACAAACGATTAGCATAGTTTATCACTGGTTTAGCTTGTTTAGGCAATTCTATCTCAAACAATGGCAATCGCCATAATAATGGAGCAAGACAACAATCCATCAGAGAATAATCATCAGCCATAAAATAGTTTTTTTGAGTAAATATTGGAGCCAATGAAATTAGATTTTCTCTTAATTTGCGACGAGCTGTAGCTGATTTCTTTTTATTTGAAGCTTGTTGTAATACTTCGGTATGCCTATATAAATCACGCTGAATACGATAACGACAGAGACGATTGTTAGCACGAGCAACCGGGTCAACTGGCATTAATGGTGGGTGTGGAAAACGCTCATCTAAATATTCAATAATAATTTGAGGTTCATATAAAACCACTTCTCGATCAGTAAAAATAATACCATCAGTATATGGTTCAAGTGGTTGTAAAGTGTCCGGTGGATTTTTAGGATCGATAACATGTAGATCAAACTGAATACCTTTTTCCGCCATAACTAAACGTACGCAATGGCTTTCTAGGCAACTTCCATCTGAATAAAGTGTCATCACGTTTTAGCTATCCAATTGTTGACTGTTAAAAAATTGCATTAATTTACTAAAATTTTCAATGTTAAACGCTAATAATAGTTAGCATTTTAATTCTTTTAATATTTTTTTCTTAAATGCTTTTATGAAAAAATTCACATCTTCTGTAAATATATCTTTAACAACCCCTTTTTCTTTACATTCTTCTAAATTGAATCTTGGCATCCCTTTGAGTATACCACATTTAAATCGGTTATAATGTGGAGTACAATTTTTATAAACTACACAATAAATAAATTTATAATCTCTTTTTTGTATATTATTTTTACCATAAATAAGTTTATTTTTTATCTGAGTTCCATCAATATCGGAATGTTTTTGGTTTTTAAATTCTATGCAATAAACATCATAATCATAAATTAGCAAAGAATCGAATGAGGAGGGTTGTTTTAATGGGTTTCTGTCTTTCACTATTAAATCGAAATTATAAACTTCTTGAGTAGAATTTTGACATAGATATTTGTCATTTATAGAATCATAGCTGGTATCTTTTAATGAAGATATATATTTTTTAAATTTATTTCTAAAAATAGATGAAGCATCAGCCATTTAATAACTTCTCCATTTCTATTTGTTCAAAAATATCAAAAGGTTCTGATAACTTTTCAAATATTTTAGCTAAAGTTTTTGAGTTACTATTTTCTATTTTATCAACAAATCCATTTTCTGCTAGATAAAAATCTGAATTTATTTGTTCTTTTTCACTATATCTTTTTAATGCTTCTACCATATAAGGACTATGAGAAGTTATTAAAACGTTTACTCCATTTTTTACTAGTTCAACTATAAATTTTGCATATTCAAGTTGCCATTTAGGATGTAAATGTACTTCTGGTTCATCTACTATTAAGATTGAATCTTTAGTTAAATAATTGTTTTTTATTAAAAGTTGTAAAATACCGAAATTTTTAATTCCAGTTGCTACTGCATTTATATTAAATTCTTGATTAGCTCTTTTAAATATTAGCTCTTTTAAAGCTACATATATAAATTCTCCATTTATAATATCTTTTAAACCATTTACGAGTTTATCTTTATCTAAAGAAGTTTCATATTTAAATATATTTTGGTTAAAAGCTATTTTCACATTCTTTTGTGGTAAAAAGTAAAAAATATTATTGAATCTATAATAAATATTACTTTTAAGTTTATTTATATCCCAAAATTGATTTATAAAAAATAAACTTTTCCCAACTGTACTTTTCCCCGTATCATTTTCCCCAGCAATAACAGTTAAACCATCTATTTTAATATTAGCTTCTTTAATAAGACCAATATTTTTAAGACTTAGCACTAAATCATTCATATTTTTTTTAAGCTTTGGCTTCGGAAAATAACCAATTAAGACAATTAAATAATTTTGGTAAATTTTCTAGTGCAGAATAGCTTATAACATCCATCTTTAAAACTTTACTTCGTAAACTAGCAAATGTTGCCGATTGTCACAATACCAAAAATCTCTGATAATTCATCTTGATTAAAACGTTGGGCAGCAATCATTTCAGATAAGGCTTGAGCCGAACCCTCATTAAAAATTTCTTTCTTTACTTCAGCAACACAAATAACTGGTTGAGTAAAATCGTAAGACATTTTATAAAATAAATTTATTTAAAGTTAGGTCAAGTTAAACGAAGTCGTAACCAGACATTATTTATTTGTCCGATTACGCTATCGCTAATCAAACCTACTTTATACTGCTAATGCACATCTCGCCAATATTCTTTCTTCAGTAAGATAGCAAATATTAGGAAAATAAATAAGAAAGCTATTACTTTCCAACCTAAGCTCAAACGATGTAACTTAGCTGGTTCACCAATATATTCAAGAAAGTTCACTAAATTTCGCACATCTGTTTTATACTGTTCAGCTTTATCTTTTGGACCAATCAATTTCAAAGAAGTGATAACTTTATGACCATCCTTTTCTTCATAAACAGGTTCTTGCCAACCTTGAATATCCCACATAACATGCGGCATACCAACATCAGGAAATGCCAAATTGTTTACTCCAAATGGACGAGAAGAATCTAAATAGAAAGTCATCAAATAAGTATATAACCAATCAGTGCCACGAGCTCTAGCAATAACGCTTAAGTCAGGAGGAATAACTCCGAACCATTTTTCAGCATCTTCCTTATCCATT
Organism: Candidatus Halobeggiatoa sp. HSG11; assembly: GCA_030378105.1. GTDB lineage: Bacteria > Pseudomonadota > Gammaproteobacteria > Beggiatoales > Beggiatoaceae > DRQV01. Next base: position 19,896 of record JAUCGL010000078.1, read on the forward strand.
GCGATACTCATGGTTTCACCAACCTTATCTGCACTGAACATAAAATCTTTCAGTAACTCTTCATCGGAAATACCAATATCCTTACCAACCCGTTGGAAACGCACGTAATCAGCTGAATGACAACCCATACAATAGTCAATAAATAACTTTGCTCCAGCTTTTAAAGATTCATTGTCAGTTAAATCATTATTAGCAGATTGTAAAGCAACTCCACCACCAGCCGCAAACCCAATACTAGGTAATATTAAAATTAAAGTAATAATTAATCTTTTCATTATGTTAACCTTTCTGGTACTGGTTTAGTTTTATCTAGTTTGGAATAGATTGGCATTAAAATGAAAAATCCAAAATAAATGGCAGTAAATATTTGAGCAAATAAAGTCCTAATATCAGTAGGTGCTAACATACCTAAATAGCATAAACCAGAGAAAGCTATTACAAACAAGAATAAAGCAACTTTAAAAATTGGGCCTTTGTAACGAATAGACTTAACTGGACTACGATCTAACCAAGGTAATAAGAATAAAATTCCAATCGCTCCACCCATAGCAATTACTCCGCCCAATTTATCTGGAATTGCCCGCAAAATTGCATAAAATGGGGTAAAATACCACAATGGAGCAATATGTTCTGGGGTTTTCATTGGATCGGCAGGAATAAAGTTATTGTATTCTAAGAAATAACCACCTAACTCAGGAGCATAAAATACTACTGCGGAGAAAATAATTAAAAATACTGCAATCCCAACGATATCTTTAACAGAATAGTATGGATGGAATGGAATGCCATCTATTGGAATACCGGTTGCTGGGTCTTTGTTTTTCTTAATTTCGATTCCATCTGGATTGTTAGAACCAACTTCATGTAAAGCGATGATATGAACTACTGCCAAACCTAATAAAATGATTGGCACCGCTACCACATGATAAATAAAGAATCGGTTTAAGGTCGCATCAGCAATCACAAAATCACCTCGCACCCAAATTGCTAAATCTTCACCAATATATGGAATAGCTCCAAACAAGGACAAAATAACTTGAGCTCCCCAATAAGACATCTGTCCCCAAGGCAATAAATAACCCAAGAAAGACTCAGCCATTAGGCAAACATAAATAAACATCCCTATAAGCCAAATCAACTCACGAGGCTTTCTATATGAACCATATAATAAAGCTCGGAACATATGTAGATAAACTGCAATAAAGAAGAAAGAAGCACCAGTTGAATGCAAATAGCGAATCAACCAACCATAATCAATATCACGCATGATGTATTCTACTGAGGCAAACGCTAATTCAGCATCTGGTTTATAATTTGTAGCTAAAAAGATTCCAGTAATTATTTGTAACACCAACATCATTAAAGCTAGCGAACCAAAATAATACCAAAAATTAAAATTCTTGGGTGCATAATATTTAGCTAGATGGTCATCCCACATTTTTGTCATAGGAAAACGTGCATCCACCCATTCCCGACTTGCATTTAATATTTTAGTCATTAAGCAGCTCCTTCTTGATCAACACCGATTAAAATACGGCTGTCATTGACATAAGTATGAGGCGGGACAACTAAATTAGTTGGTGCAGGTAAACCAGCATAAATACGTCCAGCCAAATCAAACTTAGAACCATGACAAGGACAGAAAAAACCACCTTTCCAATCGTCATCAAATGCTGCACTAGCTGGATCATTTTCTTTAACGTGAGTTGGTGAACAACCTAAATGAGTACAGATTCCTACTACTATTAAATATTCTGGTTTAATAGCTCTGCTTGGATTTTTAGCATATACTGGTTGTTGTTCAACATCAGAATTAGGGTCGGCTAATTTAGCGTCTAAATCTTTTAATTCTGCTAAATTTTTTTCTGTTCTTCTAACAACCCAAACTGGCTTACCACGCCATTCAACAATAACTTTTTCGCCTGGTTCAAGCTTACTTATATCAACCTCAACTGGAGCACCAGCCGCTTGTGCTTTTGCACTCGGCTTAAGGGACATAACAAATGGAACCGCTACAAAGCCTGCTCCAACTGCCCCAACCACCGATGTCGCCGCAATTAAAAATCGGCGCTTACCTTTATCATCTATGCCTTCAGTCATTTCAAAAGACCTTACCTGTAATGATGTTTTAATATCTCTGAAAATAATATCTATTTTGATAGAATTTTCAAATGTTATTCAGTTTTAAAACTATATTCAACAATATTCTGAATATTGAAATTACTTATTTATTTGTTAAAATATCTAAACAAAACATTTAAGTTTGTTTCAATTTAAAAATATTATTGACTGCTGTTCTTGACTACTTCAATGAAAAAAGATACAATTTTATTAAAAGTATGCAGATTGTGTCCATTATAACATATTGCTCCAAATTAAGCGATATTA
>JAUCGL010000079.1 GCA_030378105.1 Candidatus Halobeggiatoa sp. HSG11
ATAGCAAAATACAGGTAGTTACAGCTAAAAATTCTTCCACCGTCAAACTGGTTAAAGATAAAAATCTGCTTGGTTTTTTCGATAAATCATCAAAATTTGTCATAAAATGTATCACATTGAATTATGGTGATTTTGTATTGTATATTTAAATCGGTATAATGTCTACTGTATTGATAATGCTCACTCAACACAGCGAAAAAAAGGATTCTTTGTTAACTTGGAATTTTCAGTCCTTTAAAAAAGTCCAAATCTTAACCATTTAAAGTATACCTAGTAGGTTTAACAGTGCATATTATAGGACTACCATATTTTTTGTTAAAATACTTTTGTGTATCTATATAATGTTGTGATTCGTAGAGGGTATCCCTTGTGGATAAACAGTCGAGTATTATTATTTAATTGTATAAAAAAATTATATAAGCTAGAATAAAAACAATACTATAAATATTGATAAGCAAATGAATCATTTTATTTCGCAGCCATTGATGACTAATGAAAAATATGCAACTTGGTGTAATTCTTTTATTTGGAAACGTTTAAGATTTGGAATTATTATATCTATAGCTGTTGTTTTTACCTTTATAATTCTTAATTTAACTCATTATCAAAGTTTAAATCATCATTGGTTATATACTAATTTAACTCAAGAAATATTACTAATATTAAGTTTAGGATTGCTATATTTACCAATTGGTCGCAAATATCCCGAATTAATTTTTTTATTATTTTCTTGGGCTATAACATTAAGTCCTATATATTGGTTTGCTCAGATTGAAATTGCAAAGTTAGATTTTGTTACTTGGAGTTTAGTATTTTTAGGGCAAGCAACTTTATTACCATTAAAATGGAAATTACACTTACTATCTCAGTTAGTAGTTTTGGCTTTTTTCTTAATTTTAGGTATTAATTTACCATTTGAAGCCTATATTATTGCCATTGGTCCAATCTTTTTATTATTATATTTATTCTGGTTTTGTTTAATCTGTAATCTTTCAATATATTTACATGAAAACTTACAACACTCTGAATTTAAAGCTAAATTACATTTACAATTAGAACAAAAAAAATCTGAACGTTTACTACTTAATATCCTACCAAAAAGCATAGCAACTCGTCTAAAACAAAATCCAACCATAGTTGCAGATAATTTTTCTAAAGTAACAGTTTTATTTGCTGATATTGTGGGTTTTACTGAAATGTCTGGTAAAATTTCTCCGCCTAAATTAGTTGAAATGTTAAATGAAATTTTCTCTAAGTTTGATAATTTAGTTGAACTACATAATTTGGAAAAGATTAAAACTATTGGTGATGCCTATATGGTAGTTGCTGGTTTACCAGACCCAGAGGCAAATAGTATTGCTGATATTGCAAATTTAGCTTTAGAAATGCAATTGCTATGTAAAAAACGAAGTGATTTAAAAATTAGAATTGGTATACATACTGGGCCAGTAGTTGCTGGAGTTATTGGTATTAAAAAATTCGCTTATGACTTATGGGGCGATACAGTTAATACAGCTAGTAGAATGGAATCACATGGAATTACTAATAAAATTCAGGTTTCTGATAATGTGTATGAAGAATTAAAAACAGATTATCTATTAACTAAACGTGGTGAAATTTCTATTAAAGGTAAGGGAAATATGGTTACTTATATGTTAGAAGGAAAACGATAGTTATTTTCTTTAAAAAACTGGAAGTCCCTGCAAACCAATGCAGATATGTTATTATAGTATATAGTAGGACTTACGCATTGACAAAGCAATCATTTTATAACTATTTGTATTTTAACAAATTCATAAAATGAACATTTTGTCAATGCGTATAAGTCCTAATCAAAATAAAAACTTGATATAGACATTCATTAAGATACATTCATGTGAAACCTGCAAGGTTTTGGAAACTTTGTAGGTTTTAAGTGAAATTATTTATCTGAAAAACTATAGTCGAGTAATAGGAATATTAGGACTAGACATCTTTCCTAAATAACTGATGGTTGACGCAGAGAGCATTTAATTTGATTCCATAGATTTTACCTATGGCTATTCAAGTGCGAACCAAGTTGGGGTTGTTTTAACTATCCTGAAAGGATTGGTGAATAGCCGCCGATGAAATCGGTTGAATATAAAAGCTTTCTGCGGCAAGCTCAGTTAATTAAGTATATAGTTTTTCAGATAAATAATTTCACTTAAGACCTACAAAGTTTCTAAAACCTCGCAGGTTTCATACGATTGTTCCTTAATTTAAGCTAGTTATTGTTATATGCTGCATTACCTTAAAATTGAAAACTTTGCTATTGTTGAGCAACTTGAACTGAATTTTACCAATGGTTTGACCATAATAACCGGAGAAACTGGAGCTGGTAAATCCATTTTAATTGATGCTCTTGGTTTAGTATTGGGAGATCGAGCCGATAGCAATGTCGTAAGATATGGAAGTGAAAATGCTCAAATTCAGGCTACTTTTACTTTACCTCCAACTGCTATTTTGTTACAAGACAATGTTATTGATAATAAATATTCAGTTCGCCGTGTAGTTGGTAGTAATGGCCGTTCTCGTGCTTATATCAATGAACAAGCGGTTTCGGTACAAACTTTGCGTAAATTAGGTGAATATTTAATAGATATTCATGGTCAACACGCCCATCAATCTTTATTAAAAGCAGAAAATCAGCGTCAATTATTAGATGACACAGCTTCAGATAAAAAGCCATTAGAGCTAGTTGAACAAGTTTATCAACAATGGAAAACTATAAAAAACACTTTAAATGGTTTGGGTGGTGAAGACCGCGAAGCAAAAATTGCTTTATTACGATATCAAGTTCAAGAGTTAGAAGAGTTTGAATTAACAGCAGAATCAATTGCTAATTTAGAGAATGAATATCGTCGATTAGCTAATGCTCAACAATTATTAGAAAATAGTCAGCAAGCTTTAAATTTACTGGACAATGATGCTGGCAACTCAACTTTATCTTGTCTTTGTCAAGCTAATCATACGTTACAAGAAGTACAAGAACACGATACTAAATTAATAAATATCATAACATTGCTAGAAAATGCTATTATTCAAACTCAAGAAGCAGTGGGAGAATTAGGTCATTATGCACAAAGTTTAGACATAGATAATTCACGCTTACAAGAAGTACAACAGCAGATAACTAGCCTACAAGATTTAGCTCGCAAACACCGAATCCGATTTATAGATTTACCCAAGCATTTTATTGCTTTAACTGAACAATTACATGAACTGGAAAATTATGCAGAAAACGCTAATCATTTGCAAACTAAACTAACAGCAACTCAACAGGAATATCAAATTGCCGCAGAAGCTTTACATGTACAAAGAATACAAACAGCTCAACAATTAGGCGATAAAATAACTACCGAAATGCACCGGCTTGGTATGCCCGGAGGTCGTTTGGTTATTAATGTCAATAAAGATAACGATTCCCTTCCAACTTCAATCGGTACAGACATTGTAGAATTTTTAGTCAGCACTAACCCCGGCCATGCTCCTAAGCCTTTGCAAAAAGTAGCCTCTGGTGGTGAATTATCACGAATTAGTTTAGCTATTCAAGTAATAACTGCTCAAACTAATGGAGTGCCAATTTTGGTATTTGATGAAGTTGATGTTGGTATCGGTGGGGGAGTGGCTGAAATTGTTGGGCATTTGTTAAATAACCTATCACAACAACGTCAAGTATTGTGTATAACTCATTTACCGCAAGTTGCGTGTCAAGGTCAGCAGCATTTGCAAGTTAGCAAAACTATCCAGCAAAATAGTACTCATACAGCTATTACTGTTTTAAATCAACAACAACGAATTGAAGAAATAGCTAGAATGTTGGGTGGAATTGAAATAACCAATCAAACTTTAGCTCATGCTGAAGAAATGATACAGTTAACTAGCGATGCAATTTCAAAAGTTTTATGACGAGGGATACGCTTGTTATAGATTTTTAGAAAAATAAAAGTTCTCAGACCTGCTAGGTTTCGCAAACCTTATAGACTTCATAAAAATACATTCGTGTGAAACCTGCGAGGTTTTGGAAACCTCGTAGGTTTATAAGTGAAATTATTTATCTGAAAAGCTATATCACATACTTGTGAACTCTTTTTAAGTTAATTTCCTATTATGAAATATTTTTTTCTTATATCGAACTCAATTTAACTTGATTATCAAGTTTTTATTGTGATAATGAAATCCAAATTTAACTTAAAACAAACGTGATAATAGTTTTTGTTGATATTTACTAAAAAAGATATATTTATCAACAAAATTTTAAAAAAACACTAATTTTATATAAGTCACTTATTATAAAATATCAACAGAATTTAGGATAAAAACATGATTATAAGACAATCTACCATCAACATAATTGTTAGCATCACTTTCCTTATTGTGGCATTATTATTAGGAAGTGGCGTTTATTATATTAATCAAGCTATATTGGAAGAAGAAACAGCTATTTTTGAACAAGCAGAATTTAAACAATTAGGCATAAATTTAGCCGATGCCTCAGACTATTTAACTGATGAAGCTCGTAAATTTGCGGTCACTAGCAATATTACACATTTACAAAATTATTGGCGAGAAATTGAAGTCACTAAAACCAGAGATAATGTATTATCTAGTCTCAAAACATTAAATGCACCCCAACAAGAATTAGATTTACTTGCTCTTGCTAAACAAAATTCTGATGCTTTAGTTGCCACTGAAACTAGGTCTATGCGTTTGATACAAGAAACTTTAGACGTAGAAAAAATGCACCCAATAATTGCAGCATGGAAGTTAAATCCAACGGAACAAGTATTGACTAATGAGCAAAAAGTACAATTAGCAATAAAAATTATGTTTGATGAGCAATATGATGCTGATAAAAATATCATTATGAAACCGATTGCAAAGTTTCAAAATATGATGAATACACGAGCCGAACTTGATGTTCAAATACATAAAAAGAAGACTCAAACAGCAACAACTATATTATTTGGATTAATTATTGTTATTACCGTTGTTATGGCCATAGTATTATGGATTTTTCGTGTCCAAGTTGGAATTCCAATAGCCAATTATATCAAAATATTAAATAATGATTATAGCTCTGATTGTACTTTGAAACCAGCTGGTATAGAAGAATTGCGACTGTTAGCTAATGCCTTTAATCAACAATTTAATCTTAATCAAAAGCAATTACAAGAAAATAAACAATTAATTGAAGATATTGTCCAAGTATCTAAAAAATTGGCGGAAGGTGATTTGCGAGTTACCCTGCAAGCTGAATATAAAGGTGATTTTAGTCAAATAAAAGATGCTTTGGAAACAGCCGTTGGTGGATTAAATGTTACAATTTATAATACTAAAGAAGTAGTTGAGCAGGTAATGCAATTAATAACTCAGATACGTTCGATTGGCCAAAGTTTGGCTTCAAGTACCGAACAACAGTCTGCTGCTATGGAAGAGGTGACTTCTAGCCTAGAGGAAAGTGATGCCCAGATTAAAAGTAATGCTGAAAATGCTAATATAACCAATAAATTAGTTAGGAGTACTACTAAATTTGCCGAAGTTGGACAAGAAAAGATGAAAAATATGATTAATGCGATGAATACCATTGCTAATTCTTCTCAAGAGGTAAGTAAAATTATTAAAGTGATTGATGAAATTGCATTTCAGACTAATTTATTGGCTCTCAACGCAGCAGTGGAAGCAGCAAGAGCTGGTGAACATGGACGTGGTTTTGCTGTGGTAGCTCAAGAAGTGCGTAATTTAGCTGGACGCAGTTCTGATGCTGCAAGGGAAACTGCTGAGTTAATTGAAGATGCAAAAAAACAAGTGCAAGAAGGAGTTAATATTGCTAATGATACTTCGGCTGCATTCAGTGAAATTGTTCAAAATGTTGTTAAAGCCAGAGATTTAGTTGAAGAAATAGCTGCTGCAAGTAGAGAACAATCGGCTGGTATTTCACAGATTAATACAGCTATGGGACAAGTTAGCGAAGCAACATATAATGGTAGCCAACAAACAGATAAAATGTCTAATATGGCGGATGATTTAACCGAATTATCAACTAAATTACGTGATGAAACGGCCCGATTTAAATTACAAAATAGTTTTGAAAATAAAATTGCTATTCAACCAGAAATAAATAATTCTATGCTACAACAAATTATTGCAATGATTAATAATTCTAATTCTGAAAGTTCTTCAGACAATGCAGAGTCTATTAAAAATGAAAAAGGTTATGAACATTTTTAAAATAGACATCTTTCCTAAATAACTGATGATTGACGCAGAGAATATTTTAATTAATTTGATTTCATAGGTTTCACCTATGGCTATTCAATTGTAAACCCCGTTGGGGTTGTTCAAATCCTGAAAGGATTGAATGCGAATAGCCACCGATGAAATCGGTGGAATATAAAAGCTTTCTGCGTTAGTTCAGTTAATTAAGTATATATACTTATTTAGGAAAGATGTCTATTAAGAATTGCTATAACTAGATTTCACTACAGAGTTTTCAAACTTCCATAATGTAGACATATTTCTGATTGAAAATGATTTCATAAACTGCATTACGAAAAAATACAATAAGCTAACATAAATATTAAATGCTAGAATTAAATGAATTACAAGAGAAATTACTAAATAATTTTCAAAAACAGTTTCCTATTTTACCAAAACCTTATGCTAATATTGCTGATCGTTTAGGTATAACAGAAGCAGAAGTTTTGAAGATTTTAGGTGAATTACAAACCAATGGAGTTATCAGTCGAATTGGTCCAGTATTTCAACCACATAGTCTTGGTGTAAGTACTCTGGCTGCAATGGCGATACCAGAATCAAATTTAGAAAAAATCGCTAGTTATATTAGTTCGTTACAAGAAGTTAATCACAACTATGAACGTGAACACAATTTTAATTTATGGTTTGTGATAACAACTACTACGGAAGAAAATTTGCAAGCCATACTAACTAAAATCGAGCAACATACTGAATTTAAAGTTTTATCATTACCAATGTTAGTCGGTTATCATATTGACTTAGGATTTAAACTTGATTATTGAAATATTAACTACAGTATGCTTTAAAATTAAGACTTTCGATTGACATAAATTTAACAACAACATGTAGAATACTTAATAAGTACAGATAGTTTCGCAGAAATTTCATTATGTTCCCGGAAAGTTCATATTCCGTGAACTGATAGTCCTGCAATATGTAGTGTTAAACCTAATAGGTTTTTGAAACTTAGTAGTTTTTTTGAAGCTATCACTACTTTCTATATGGCTACTCGTGAACTAATCAATTTCTCAGCGAAACAGTTATTATTTGCCCGACACTTCCTGTCTCATCGGATGACTTCGCACTGAAGCAGCTCCGCCCCATCGCCTTCACCATAACTTAAATGTGAATTAAGAGCTAAAATTCATATAGCTTTTAAAACAATATGTTAAAAACTTACCAAGTAAAAGTCTCTAAATAGTAAATTCTAATTATATGATTTTTAAAATAATTATTTAGCTCTTAATTCACATTTAATACTGAGTTTGTTCAAAATTTCAAAAAATGCCGCTACTCTGCTTAACTATTTTTTCAAATTTAAGAACTCCCAGCTAGTTGCTAGACTACTCGACCTCAGCTTTATCTCTCCATATAGCATTTCCCGATTGGATGGACCACAGTTATATTAAGCAAGAATCTGATATTTTTATAGATTTTAATTAATAATTAAGCATTCATAATTAAGAATTGCTATAATATATCACACTTAACCTCTCAAAAACCTTTGGAACATATTTATGTTTAAAAATATAGGCATCATTGCTAAACAAAATAGTAAAAAAGTAAGTAAATGTTTACAAGTTTTAGTAGATTTTTTGTTGAAACGTCAAATTAACATATTAATAGATGCATCTAATGCAACAGATACTGAATTAAGCAACATTGTTACAACCGTTGAATTAGGACAACGTTGTGATTTGATTATAGTTATTGGGGGAGATGGTACGTTACTTAAAGCAGCTCGTTTATTAGCAGAAGAAAATGTATACTTATTAGGGATTAATCTAGGAAGATTGGGATTTTTGACCGATTTGTCTCCAACCGAAGTCGATAAACATTTAATTCAAATCTTGAATGGAGCGTTCATAAAAGAAAAACGATTTCTTATCGAAGCTAAAATATATAGAAATGAAAATTTTTTATCTAGCTGTAATGCCTTGAATGATATAATAATTTATCGGTGTAACATCCCACATATGTTATCTTTTGAGACTACAATTGATGGTCATTTTGTTAATCGGCAACGAGCTGATGGGCTAATTATATCAACTCCAACTGGTTCAACTGCTTATGCTTTGTCGGCTGGTGGGCCAATTATCCATCCATCTTTAAATGCGTTGGTACTTGTTACAATTTGTCCGCATACATTAAGTAATCGTCCTTTAGTTATTGACGGTAATAGTAATTTACAAGTTGCTATTTGTGATGAACAGATTGGCAAAGCTCAGTTAAGTAATGATGGTTTGTCCTGTCAAGAACTTATATCTGGCGATAGTATTTTGATTAAAAAACATAAACATATCACCTTAATTCATCCTCAAACCCATGATCATTATGCCACTTTGAGAGCTAAATTAGCTTGGAGTTAGTTACGCAACACCTCATCAGTTAAAGCATCTCGAATTTCACTTGGGCGTTGTCGATCTCCAACTTGACCGGGTAACAGGTAATCAATTTTATCTTCAAATCCGCATTCTACTTCTGAAGCTGTTATACAGGGCGGAATGTCACTTGTATTGGCACTGGTAGAAACTAATGCTTTACCCCATTGTTTACACAAAGCAATAACTTGTGGATGAGCGGTAACTCTAACTGCCAATTTATCTGATTTACCTCGTAAATAATGAGATACTCCAGTTTTGGCTGGTAATAACCAAGTTATTGGTCCCGGCCAACTGGCAAATAGTTTAGTTTCTAGCTCAGAAGTCAATGGCTGTAAAAATGGTTCTAATTGTTTATAATCAGAAGCAATTAAAATTAATCCTTTTTTCCAAGAACGTTGTTTTAATTTAAGCAAGTTTTTTAATGCAGTTTCATTATAAGGATCGCAACCCAACCCATACACCGCTTCAGTTGGATAAGCAATTATTTTACCTTGTCTTAAATATTGGACTGCTTGTTTAACATTTTCATTTTGCATATGTTTAAGAAATTTTTGATAATCAACTTAAAATCTGAAATTCGTAGTTAAAGCTTGACCGTTAATTTTACTACTATCTGTACCCATCAAATATAAGTATAATGGCGTAACATCATTGGGATTTGGCAAGTTTTTTGGGTCTTCCCCCGGATAAGCATCAGTTCGCATTCTGGTATTTACTGCTCCCGGATCAATACTGTTCACTCGAATATTGGTATTAGTTTCTAATTCATCAGTTAAAACTTGCATCAAACCTTCTATACCAAAATAAGCGGCAGAATAAGCTCCCCAATAAGCTTTTCCTTTACGACCCACATTAGCAGAAGTGAATATAATGGAAGCATTTGCAGCTAGTTTCATTAATCTTAAACAAGCTTTAGTTAGTAAAAAAGGTGCATTAAGATTAACTTGCATGATTTTGTACCATTGCTCAACATTATAATGTTCCAGCGGAGTCAGAGAGCCTAAAATGCCAGCATTATGCAACAATCCATCAAGTTTACCAAAATTTTTCATCAATACTTCAGCTAAATTTTCATAATCATTTGGAGTCGCACCTTCCAAATTCATCGGATAAATTGCTGGTTGCGGATAACCGGCTTGCTCAATTTCATCATATACAGATTCCAATTTTGCAGTGGTACGCCCTAACAATATGACAGTTGCACCATGAGCAGCAAATTTTTTGGCCGCAGCTTTTCCAATTCCATCACCAGCTCCAGTAACTAAAATAATACGATCATTAAGCAATGTATTAGATGGCTTGTAATTAAACATATAAAATCCTTATGGCAATTATTAATTATAAATGGTTAATGGTTAATTATTAATTAAATTCAAAAGAAATATCAATTATTTATCAAGTAATTAAATTATAGTTTACTTAATTGGAAAATATTTTGGCAGGAGTCCAAGATTTATCTTGGTTTTCCAAACTTAAAGTTTGGATTCCTATTTTCTGAAATACTTTATAGTATTTTAAATTATTTAAAAAAAATTCAAGAACTTTCTAATAGTTTTGTTAACATACCATCAAGTTTATTAGCTTGTTCTACTTGACGTAAACGTTGGCTATAAACAATGATTTGTAAGTCCTGCAAAGCCTGCTCGAAATCATCATTAACAACTAAGTAATCACTGTCGGTATAATGACTTATTTCTTTAATAGCTCCTTGTAAACGTTGATTAATAATTTCTTCATTATCTGTACCACGACCACGCAAACGTTCTTCTAAAATAGCTCGTGAAGGTGGCAATATAAAAATTCCAACTGTTGCCGGATTTAAATGTTTAACCTGTTTTGCTCCCTGCCAATCAATTTCTAAAATTATATCAATTCCATTTTCCAATTGCTCTGTCAGCCATTCTTGTGAAGTTCCATAATAATTATCAAACACTTGAGCATGTTCTAAAAATACATTATTTTTTAACATTTGAACAAATTTTTCTTCTGTTACAAAGTTATAATTAACTCCATCTATTTCACCGGGACGTGGTTTACGAGTTGTGTGTGATACGGAAACTTTAATATTATTAGTACATTCTAATAGTTTTTTTACCAATGATGTTTTGCCAGCACCAGATGGAGCCGAAATTGTAAATAAGGTACTCATATTTTTACTCAATATTTTGAATCTGCTCACGTATTTGATCTATTAATACTTTTAATTCAACTGCGTGATTACTGGTAATTATATGATTAGATTTTGCTCCTAAAGTATTAGCTTCACGATGTAATTCTTGGGCTAAAAAGTCCAATCTTCTACCAGCAATTTGCTGTTTTTTCAAAGTGTTATCCATTTCTAATAAATGTGCATCCAAACGATCTAATTCTTCAGCTATATCCATTTTTTGAACTAGTATCACTATTTCTTGTTCTATCCTTTCGCTATCTAGTTCAATTAATTCTGTTAAACGAGTTTGTAAACGTTCTCGTTGAGCTTGTAAGATCATTGGCAATTCATGGCGAATTTGTTTAACTTCATTGCCAATAGAAGCACAACGCTGCTCAATTAAAATAGTTAACTGATTTCCTTCTCTTTCTCGATTATCTATTAATTGCTTCAAACCAATATCAAGTTGTTCTAATATAGATTTTTCAATCGTTTCAGTATTAACTGCTTCAGCTTCTAATACTCCTTGCCAGTTTAAAATATCTATAGCATTAGGTTGATTAACATTATGAATTACAGTATTTATTTGCTGAATTGCTAGTCCTAATTGTTCGGCTAGTTCTAAATTAACCTGCAATTTATTATCTTTTTCATTGAGTTGCAAATGTAAATTACAATCAACCTTACCACGTTTAACATGTTGCTTAATATGCTCTCGGATTTTTATTTCTAAGCACCGAAAATTTTCTGGTAAACGTACTGAAATATCTAAATAACGATGATTAACAGAACGCATTTCCCAATATAATTGCCCCCAACTAGCTTGCCATTCAGTACGAGCAAATGCGGTCATACTACGAATCATATTTTATCCTTAATTTTCTGTTTAAAAAATAGTTTAAACTATTATAACATTTCCTAATTGAATTCGTTTTCAACCTTTTGGTTCGCTTAAATTCTCAAACCAGTTTTTTTCAAAATACGAGTGCTATACAATATTTTATGATCACGATTATATTTTCCCAGCAATGTGGCGATCTGTTGAGATTGTTGTTCAACTTGGGTCTGAGTTTTACCATGTACCATTGCAAATAGGTTATAAGGCCATTCTGGTAGATGTCTAGGACGGTGATAACAATGACTAACGAATTTCAATGCTCCTACAGTTTTTCCTAAATAATCAATCTGTTCATCTGGAACATCCCACACCGTCATACCATTATAACGATAACCCAAAGCATAATGATTAGGCACGACACCAATACGACGAATAATGCCTTCATCTAACATTTTTTGTAAACGTTCCATAACCTCGTCAACAGTGAGATTTAATTGTTCAGCAATAGTATGATAAGGGCGTGAAGTTAATGGTAATCCAGTTTGAGTGGCTTGAATAATACTGCGATCTATATCATTAATCATGTTTGTGAGTTGGATAGTTTTCTGTAAAATTTATAACTGGGAAATGCTATAAAATAATGTTATTGGAAACATTATAGTGATGAATTAAACAAAAATCCAACGTATAACAGATATACCATATAAGTATTTGCAAATTATTAAACTCCTCTGCCATTTGCGTTAAGCAGGGCGAACACATAGGTTCGCCCCTACAATATTGAAATATATTGTGTTTTATAGGGGCAGACCTGCGTGTCTGTTTAATGACATTGAATTATTAAACTGCGAACTTGGTGAATAGCTAATAACAAATTATTAATAAAAATAAAATATTATACTAATTATAAGGATTTTCCCAGATATGATTAGCTTTCTCATAAATCAAGCCATAAGCAATTCTTATTATCATATCCAAATCAAGAGTATCTATCTTTAATTTAAGATCAAGAGCATCCAGACCCGGAGTAACCTCAATGACAGATTTTTTAATTCTTTGTAAAGTATTAGGAGTGGTATTTGAAAGCAATTCATATATACTGTTATCATCTTGCTGTAATAATGTCTGATACTGAGTTCCTAATCGTTCACTATTAACTATTTGCAAGAATAATTTAATACTACCGAAAATATTTTTAATACTATTTCTTATCTCTTTTATCCGATAAATAACATCCAAAACTGTTGAAGCCAAGAATAAAACCCTTAATTCATCTGGAATTCTATGTTCAGCCATAATGTCATTAGCTCCATCATCTTCTACACCAGCAATTAGAAATTCGGAAATACCAATTATCAATAGCAATTTATCATTTAATAAACCAATTAATTTATCACTTACGTCATTAATTTGCTCAAAATTCAATTTAGCATCATATTGTAATAAATTAATATTTTCTTTAGCTAATAAAGATTTTATATTCTCCAAACTTGGCTCATTAACACTAGAAGATAAAGCGTTACTTATCCCTATTAAAATAGGATCATTTTCAAAATTATCCTCTTTATCCTGTAATTTTAACAAAGCTTTAACAACTGGAATAGTTTCATTGATTCGATTAATATGCTTATTGATTTTCATTAAATTATTAATAGTTATGAAAATATTTTTATAAACTTGGCTTAATAATTTTAATTGCAATGTTTGTGGTTTACCCTTGATAAAACGTTTTAACGCTTTATTTTTTTCATCTAAGGCACGTATTAAATTTTTAAGAGAATCTGTATCCAATTTCTTATCAAGATTAATTTCGTAAATACTACCGGCCGCTATATTAATAGTTTTTTCGATTTCTAATAACTTCATGGATTCTTCATAAATACGTACATACTTTTTCATTTGCACGTATTCACTGAGCCGATCTTCGAGACTATTGGAAATTCGGTCAAAGTAACCCTTAAGTGATGCATGAGCTGAATTATTACGGGCTTTAGGATTTTTAGGATTTCTTTTTTTCATCTATTGGTATGAATATTGATTTAATAAAAGCCAAAAAATATGAGTTCCTTTACTATAAAATAAAAGTGACTCTATATGCAATATTATCTTATCTTAAATTATGGTTAGCACTACAAATTCCCTTAATATAACTAGTACCAATTTTGATTTACAAAGTTGGCTAGAAAATATCATTCAAAATCGTTCTGAAGCTGAAAAACAGACACTCATTGATGCTTGTAATTGGGCCGAAGAAATTCACCAAGCCCGTACCTATGCTGGTAAACCTTATTTAATGCACGTTATAACGGTAGCTAATATATTAGCACAATTAGGCATGGATACGGATGTTTTAATTGCAGCTATTTTACATGATGTTATTGACAACATAGATTTGTATGAAATAAAGAAACGATTTGGTTCAACAGTTATGAAATTAGTTGATGGGGTTGCCAAAATGAAGTTTATTGAAGAAATTAACTCTCAAATCAATACTAATGAACAGACTGAACGTTTGCGTAAAATGTTATTGGCAATGGCAGAAGACATAAGGGTTGTATTGATTAAGTTGGCGGATAGATTAGATAATATGCGGACTTTACGAGATCAATCTACAGAAAAACAACAACGTGCTGCTCGTGAAACTTTAGAACTATTTGCCCCTCTTGCAAATCGGCTTGGGATTTGGCAAATTAAATGGGAATTAGAAGATTTATCATTACGTTATTTAGAGCCAGAAACTTACCAAAGAATGGCAAAACTTTTAGATGAACGTCGTTTGGACCGAGAAAGTTATATTCAGCAAATCATGGCAAATTTAAATGAAGAATTGCTGAAAATTAATATCAAGGCAGATATTTCTGGTCGTCCTAAACATATCTATAGTATTTGGCATAAAATGCAACGTAAAGGAGTTGGATTTGAAGAAATTTTTGATGTACGGGCAGTGCGGATTTTAGTTAAAACTGTTAATGAATGTTATATGGCATTAGGCGTGATTCATAACAAATGGCAACCAATGCGTAATGAATTTGATGATTATATTGCTAATCCCAAAAATAATAATTATCAATCTCTACATACCGCAGTTGTTGGACCTGAGCAAAAAGTATTTGAAGTCCAAATTCGTACTTTTGAAATGCACCATCATGCCGAATTAGGAGTTGCTTCACATTGGCGTTATAAAGAAGATTTTAATAAGCAAGATGCTGATTTTGAACAGAAGATAGCTTGGTTACGGCGAATGTTGCAATGGAAAGATGAAGAGGCTGGTGATTTTATTGACCGTTTTAAATCTGAGATTTTTGAAGACCGAGTTTATGTATTATCGCCTCAAGGTGAAGTTATGGATTTACCTCAAGGTGTTACTCCATTAGATTTTGCGTACCATATCCATACCGAACTTGGGCATTGTTGTCGAGGAGCTAAAATCAACAATCGAATTGTACCTTTAACGTACACTCTAAAAAGTGGTGATTTAGTTGAAATTTTATCTTCTAAAGTAGAAAAACCTAGTCGTGATTGGTTATTACCTCAAGCTGGTTATTTAACAACTCCTAAGGCCCGTTATAGAGTTAAACAATGGCTTAAAAAACAGGATAATCATCAGCATATTGATGAAGGTCGTAATCTATTAGAACGAGTATTACGTCGTTTAAATATTAAAGATTGTAATTATGAGCAATTAGCCAAAGATTTAAATTCTAAAACCACAGATAATTTGTTGATTGCGGTTAGTAGGGGTGAAATAACAACTGCTCAAATTGCCAATATTTTTCGAGAAGAAGTGCTACCACCTAAACCATCAATTTCAGCAGTTAAGAAAGATGAACAAACTGAAATTTATGTTAAAGGAGTTGGCGGTTTATTAACTAAAATGGCTCGTTGTTGTAATCCTAAACCTTATGATTCAATCATTGGTTATATTAGCAGAGAGCGTGGAGTAGTTGTACATTGTTGCGATTGTCCTAATGCTTTACGGTGGCAAGATGAGGGCAATAGACGGCTGATTGAAGTGGATTGGTCGCAACCGAATAACTTGGAAGTTTCTTTGTATCCAATAAATATTCAAGTTAATGGCTTTGATCGACCCGGATTATTATTTGATGTTTGCAGTATTATCACTAAAGAATATATTAACATTATCGCTACTGATAGCAAGTCTCATAAAAAAAATAACCATGTTGATATGAATTTTACTTTAGAAGTTAATAGTTTGGAGCAATTAAGCCGTACTTTATCTAAAATAGATAACTTGACTAATGTTATGAAAGTATGGCGTAAAAGTTAATATTTTGGGTAAAGAATATGCGTTAAACCCACAGCTTTTCAGAAAAATAAAAGTTCTCAGACCTGCCAAGTTTCGCAAACCTGACAGGTCTTCTAATATTGTAAATTTTTTCTCTTTTGCATAACTTCAGTTATTAAAAAAAATATGCTATATTTAAGAATATAGGACTTACGCATTGACAAAATAATCATTTTTAACGACTCTTCAAAGTTAAATTTATTTGAATTATAATTTTAACGAAAGTCTTAAATGATTAATTGTATATCTTAAAACAGGTAGGAAATTTGATGAGACTTAAGATTATGAAAAACTTTGGAATATTATTAACTCTCCTGTGGAGTATTAACTTAATTGCAGCTGACGCTGGTTGGATTAATAATTTTGATGGTAATCAGGATAGTTACCTTATTAAGCGAAATAATGAAGTAATATCAACAACCGTTTTTAAAGTTCTTCAGGTTGGAGACATTATTTCTGTTAATAACAAGCGGCATTTTATTGAATTATATGTTAATGGTGGTGAAAAAGTAGTTACAGTCAAGCAACAAAATTCTCCTTTCACAATTACAGAAAGTGATAAAGTACCAGCCTTATCAACTGAACTATGGGTATGGATGAAAGAGCGTTTTAATGATTGGCATAAGCTAACCAAATCACTAACTGTATCAAATAGTTCAAAAACTTTAAATATGCCCTTGTTAAGTAATACTGTGGAAACTGTTGCTTTAATTGCCAAAGATAGAACTTTATATTTACAATGGGATGGTGGACAAATGCCATATACGGTTGAAGTTCAAAAACGGCTTAATTCTGTAACCACCAAAAATAGCTCAAGTACAATGGTTAAAATGGATAGTATTAAGCTTGATGCAAATTCTTCTTATCGTATAAAAGTGCTTGATAGCAAAGGTCAATCATTTATGGGTGGTTTTAAAACAGTAGAACTAACCAAGATGCCAGTTAATAAGGCTGTATTGAACAGTAAATTACCTATTGAGGTCCGTCAAACTTTACAGGCAATATGGTTGGCTAAACAAAATAACGGTAAATGGGTTTTTGAAGCTTATCAACAGATTGCACCTTTTAATAATTACCAACCTGCTAAACTATTAAAAGACGCTTTAGCAAATGGTAAAAAAAGTAAACAAAAATATCGTGGTATTCGTGGATAATTTGTTGACTATTTTATATGACTTAAAATTTGGGTATCATGTTAAGTGCTTGGATTTATGATTTTTTAAATATTACCAGATACTTATCAATATATCCAAATTATTAATTAAGTTAAACGATACCATCACCAATTAGATAGTTATTTTGGGAATATAGCGAAGCGGATTTCCCGAAACCCATGTTGCGTTGCGAGTTTCGGAAAATTGTACTTCATTCCCGAAACAACAAATTCTTGGATTGGCGATGGTATTATTAAAATGAGTTAATTAACTACATCCTTTTGGTCTAGGTAATCCAGCTATCTTGTTAGCAGATTTAACTAAACCATAAGGAAATAAAGAGTATATATACTTACTACTGCTCCTATCAGCCCCAAATTTTTCCTTCATCAGTTTAGAGAATTTTCTGGGTTCCGCAACGACATTATTATTCACAAAATACTTTCTGGCAGTATTCACAATATCCCAATGTTCATCGGTTAACTCTACTTTTTCATTCTTAGCGATTCCATAAGCAACCTCTTCACTCCATTCATCAAGATTTTCTAGCCAACCTGCTTCACTTAAAGCGATTAATTTCCCATCTATTTTTAACTGCATAATATACTCCAAAAATGATTTATGTCAATTCCATTATAATTATTAAATTTAAAAATTCAAGTTATAATACTTCAGGTATTGATATTTAATAATTTGGACTATCAAGTTTTTAGACGCAAGCATTGCTGTAACTGCCATTTACGTTAAGGGCAACCATAAAGGATTGCCCCTACAAAATACAATATATTTCAATATGGTAGGGGTGAACCTATGTGTTCGCCCTGCTTAACTTAATGACAGTGACTCTGATGAATGGGAACCAGAAAATAAAGATTTGTATACGTTATGATATAGCTTAGACCTAGCAGGTCTGAGAACTTTTATTTTTCTGAAAATATATAGATGTCCTATGTTTTTGTTATAGGTAAGAAAATCTTAAAAGTAGTTTTACCGGGCTTACTTTCTACCTCAATTTGACCATCATGTTTATCAATAATCCTTTTAACAATATCTAAGCCTAAGCCACTGCCTTCACCAGCAGGTTTGGTGGTAAAAAATGGCTCAAAAATTCTAACTTGAACTTCATTCGGAATGCCACAGCCACTGTCGGTTATACTAACTATTATTTGTTCATTTTGTTGAGTTAAATCAATTTGTAAAGTTCCTTTATCATTCATTGCATGTAAGGCATTATGAATTAAATTAGTCCATACTTGATTAAGCTCATCTGGATAACATAATATTGATGGTAGTTCAGAATAATTTTTAATTACTTCAACTCCATGTTTTAATTGGCTATGATATAAAGTTAAAACCATTTCAATACTATCATTAATTTTAGTTGGTAGTTTTTCTCCAGACTGATCATAATGAGCAAAACTTTTAAGAGCAAAAATAACCTTACCAGCTCGTTGCACTGCCATAGTTATAGTGTTGGTACTTTTTTGCAGACTAGCTAATTTATAAGCAGTATTTAATATTATTTGACTTTGTTGATTTTGTAATAATGGTAAAAACTTAGTTACATCATCCTGATAAATACCCATGTCAACTAAAGTGTCTGCTATCATATCAACATCATTAATTTCTTGTTCTGTTAACTGCTTAATTAAAAGTCGTCTATATTTGCGTTTTTCTCTGGAAGATAGCATTGTATCCTGCTCATTAACTTGTTGTAATAACATCAAAAAATCTTGCTGTAAATCTGAAGGTAATAATTGAAAAAAAGCTGGTAATTTAGTTAAGCTTTGAGTTAAAAAATTATTAATATTTTCTACTGAAGAACGAATTGCACCTAATGGGGTATTAACTTCGTGAGCGACTCCAGCAACTAATTGTCCAACGGCTGCCATTTTTTCTGAATGAACTAATTCACGTTGAGTTGATTTTAAATGTTCGAGAGCTTGTGATAATTCGTGAGTTCGTTCAGCAACATTAAGTTCAAGAGTTTGATTATACTCAGCTAATTGCTCATACCTTTGTTGCTCCAACCGTTGAATTTCTTCATTGGCTTGGCGTAATTTTAAAGTTGCTTTATCAATGGAAAATTTTAATTTTATTGGAGCATTGACTACTGTAAATACCAAAATCCCGGTCATTAAAGCTAACATAACTCCTACTATCCATAACCATTTAGAAATCGGAGCAGTATTAGGCCAACCTTTGGTGGGAGCTGCTGCTAATCGCCATGAACCATTGGGTAGTGAAACTGTCATAATTACAGGATTTTGTTGAAAAACATCGGCATTACCAAAGAAAAAACCACCGATGACTCCTTGTCCATCTTTACCACGCATAGCATACTGTAAATCATCTTGTTTATTAAGTAAGCCAGCATCTGCAAATAAACTTTCTTGATCAATTAATAACATCCCTAAACCCCAATAATATTGTTTATTTGGAGAACTTGGAGATTTAACAAAAATTGGAGGGGTACTTATAAAAACAGTATCTTTTTCAGATAATTCAACTGGACCTGCAACTATAGTTTTACCGGTTTCAATAGTACGTCTTATTGCATTACCTAAGCCAGAAATTGCCATTAAATCAGTTCCTAATAAATTATCGTCTAACGGATAAACATGACTAATAGTGGTGCCACGAGCTAAGTTTAAGCTCCTTATTCCAATTTGATGTTTTAACGCTGCTTTTGCAGCTTGAGAAAATTCTTGTTGAGTTATATTGGGGTTAATGGAAATATGAGCAATTAAACCTCGCATTAAAAATAAGCGTGAATTTAAAGAAGCTTCTAAATTGGCTCGAATAGCACTTAGTTTGTTAATAACAGTAGTACGAGCTTGTTGTTCAAAGCGTTGTTTTTCTGAATGCTCAAAAGCCCAAGTTGTCATTATAACAACTATCATAGTGAAAATTGCTATGTATAGTGGGCGACTATTAAAATTTTTAGTAAAATTTATTTTCATTTTATAATTCTGAATACTTAAATTAAAGTCGAAATATATTTTGGTTTTAAGGTTTTAATTAAGAATTAAGCGTTAATAATTAAGAATTGTCATTATGATATAATATCAAGATTATAAACTACTGCTTTGTTACTTATGAACCCCAATAATATGACTCCCGGTGAACGACACGCCACTATCGCTTTAGCCAGCATCATGTCTATGCGGATGTTAGGCTTATTTATGATTTTACCCGTATTTGCTTTATATGCTCAAGAACTTCCAGATGCAACTCCAACTTTAGTTGGTTTAGGAATCGGTGTTTACGGTTTAACTCAAGCAATTTTTCAAATTCCATTCGGTATGTTATCTGACCGTTTTGGTCGTAAACCTATTATTTATATTGGCCTAATTATATTTGCTGTAGGTAGCGTTATAGCAGCTTTATCCACTTCAATGAGCGGTATCATAATAGGACGTGCATTACAAGGTTGTGGTGCAATTGCAGCAGCTTTATTAGCTTTAACCGCCGATTTAACTCGTGAGGAACATCGTACTAAAGCTATGGCTATCATGGGCATGAGTATTGGTAGTTCATTTTTATTAGCATTGATAATTGGGCCAGTATTTTATCACTGGATTAGTTTGCCGGGTATATTCTGGTTAACTGCAATATTAGCTTTAGTAGGTATTGCAATTTTATATTTAATGGTTCCACAACCTCTTATTAGTAGTTTTCATCGTGATACTGAACCGGTGCCAACTCAATTTAAACGGGTATTACAGGATACACAGTTATTACGTTTAGACATCGGTATTTTAATGTTGCATTTATTGCTAACGTCTTTATTTGTGGTATTGCCTATTGCGTTAAAAACTGAACTCAGTGTTGATAAACATTGGTTGGTATATGTTTCGGTACTTATCGCTTCTGTTATTGTGATGATACCTTTTATAATAATAGCAGAAAAATATAATAAAATCAAACCAGTATTTGTTGGAGCAATTGCTATTTTAGGTTTATCGCAACTTGGTTTTAGCTATTTGCATAATAGTCTAATCGGAATTATTGTGATGTTATTTTTCTTTTTTACCGCTATAAATTTATTGGAAGCCAGCTTGCCTTCTTTAATAAGTAAAATTGCTCCGGCCGATAGCAAAGGAACTGCAATGGGTGTTTATTCAAGTTCTCAGTTTTTTGGAGCCTTTTTAGGCGGAGTAAGCGGTGGTTGGCTACATCAACATTATGGAGTAAGTTCAGTATTTGCATTTTGTGCTATTTTAACATTAATTTGGTTTTTATTAGCAATGACAATGCAAAAACCGTCCCATTTAAGCAGTCACCTACTTAACATTGGGCAAATTGATATACAACAGGCAAGTAAATTGAATAAATGTTTGATGCAGGTGCCGGGAGTTGCGGAGGTTGTGGTGATTATTGAAGATGAGGTTGCATATTTGAAAGTGGATCGTAAGTTACTGGATATGGACGAATTAGTTAAATGTTCTGAAGGTAGAGTTTGTGGTTGAAAGTAAGTGAATAAAAAAAATGATAGTCCTGCAATATTTAAGCGTTAAACCTGATAAGTATCAAAGATATAACAGGTTTATTGGCTAAAATATTTATCTGAAAAACTATAGTGGCCAATTTATTAACATATTGATTGCTTTCTTAATGACTGATCCAACGTAGAGAGCATTTTAATCAATTTGCGTTCTGTTGCGTTCTACCAATGGCTATTCCGTTTACCCCATTAGAGCAATGCCATTTTGTTAAGAGAATTAAGTTTTCGGAGTTCAAAGTGTGGCTTTGTAAATGTATAATTAATAAATTAATTTGACCAAAGCTTTGCTTTGAACTCCGGGACAAATTGCTTAACGCAAATGGAATTGCCCCGTTGTGATTGTTACAAATTCTGAAAGAATTAAAATAGTTACCGATAAAATCAGTGGAATATAAAAGCTTTCAGCGTTGGTTCAATTAATAACTTGTTAATAACTTGAAATTTCAATAGGCAATTCGCCATTAAAATAAATAGAACCATTTTCTTTCAGTCGATAACCGAAGTAGATTTGTACTTGAACTGGTTCAATAAAACCATGATATATTTCTATTATTTGACTTTGTGGAAGC
>JAUCGL010000007.1 GCA_030378105.1 Candidatus Halobeggiatoa sp. HSG11
ACAGATTGGAGGTGCAGAACGTATAAAAAATGAGTTAAAATCGGTACTTGCAAATGCTTAAGTTCATAAACCTTTGTTTGGTGGCTATCAGAGAGCTAATTAAATAATTTGGGGAAACCTTTAAGTATTAAGATACCAATTAGGAATAGGCATCCAATCGGTACGTAAATAAATCTGATGTTGAGGTGCTTTACCTGCATCATGGTCATATTTTTTATCAGTAGATTTTTGCAAGGCGTAATTACCTAAAATACTGATTTTTTTAGTCAATTTCCACCTAGCTTCTATTTCTAAACCACGTCCAACCTGACTATCAGCATTATGCACGGTAAAATTACTGATAACAACATCTGGCTGGGATTCAATTTGGGAACGGATAACATCATCTATCTTGTAAGTGAAAAGGTTTAAAACAAGATTCAGATATTCAGTAGCACGATAATCAAAAGCCAATTCCCAAGTCTGAATATTCTCGGGTTGTAAATTAGGATTACTTTTTATTATTGGGCTTTCAGCATAAAGATTTGAAAATGAGGGAGCTTGAAAAGCACTACCGTATAAAAGTTTACTGGTTAAATTGGGACGAATTTGCCAAACAATGGCCAAACGTGGATTGATTGTTGTACCAAAATCAGAATAATGATCATAGCGTACGCCAGCAGTCAATTCCCAATCCGCATTTAAAGTCCAAGTATCTTGTAAAAAAATATATTTGTTTCCGCGATCCGTTTCTCTCACGAAAGCATAATTCTACTTTGTCAAATTTAACAATTTGAAAAATATATATAATATTGTTAAAATGGCTAATTTAACAAATTATTATGACTAAAAAAATGATACATATCAAAGAGCAAATTATTCATCCGAAAATTTATACGACATAGCAAAACATTTAACAGAATTTTGTGTACGATTTTCGTCACTATTTGTTGGTCAAACAAATACACGGGAAAAACCATTATTTCAGTATATTAAAGGTTTGATTCAGGCAGAAAAAGGTAGAAAAAACATGGAACACATGGCAGAAATAGTACCTGTTACAAATAGTCAATCAGTAACAACATTTTATCAGTGAATCTGACTGGGATGAAAGGGAAGTTTTGAATCAAGTTGCCAAAGAAGCAGATGCTCAATTGGGTGGAAAAGAGGATAGCTCGTAGGGTGGATAGGAGTGAAGCGGAAATCCACCAATTCATCATGTCACCATACAAAACAAATGTTTAAAGAAAAAATTTTAAACGTGTATATATAATATTGTTGTTGGTGGTGGATTTCCACTTCGCTTCTATCCACCCTACCATATTGGTGAAGTTACTCTTTTATATCCCTTTCGCCCGATACAAATCAACATCCACCACTTCAGAACATTTCTGCACATCTAACCCACCATCCAAAAACTCATTTAACTGCTCATCAACAAGCCATTTACCATAATGGTAAAAAGTTTTACCATAACGGTAAAAATTACCATTTTGGATAATATATTTTGTGCTAATTAATTGGCCCTATTTTCAATAATAAATTAGTGTAAACAATCAGTTAAAGTTAATTTTATTTAGTTGGAACACTTTTCGCTATATAGGGGACATTAGGTATTTTTTTTCCCTTAATTTGGAGATAATTTAATGAACCAACCTTTACTTGAGCAATTAAGCTCATTTGAAACTCTACAATCAGCAGCCGATTGGTTAAAAACCGATTGTCCTCAATATCAACCAGATTTAGATGTTTTAGCTGCTAAACTTGAATCTGGAGATTATTGTTTTCAACCTCTAACCACTGTGCAAAAAACCAATAAACTTGGTGAATCTGAGACTTTGGAAGTCTGGGAAGCCCAAGATAGATTGGTGCTTAAAGCCATGAGTTTGGTGTTAAAAGACCATTTGAGCGATGAATTATCCACTTGTTGCCATCATTTGGAAGGCCGAGGTGGAATTAAGAAAGCGGTACGCAAGACTCGGGAATTTATTCAAAATAATCCTGAATCTTGGGTATTAAAGACTGATGTGCAAGGTTATTATGCTCATATTGACCATATGGTGCTGTATAACCAGTTGCAAGCGTTAATTCCTAATGAAGATTACCTATTACGCTTAACTTGGCAATTTTTGAAACGTACTGTGTATGATGGTGGAAATTATTATGACCGTGACCAAGGAATCAGTTTAGGTTCACCGTTATCGCCACTAATGGCTGCGTTGTATTTGACTCCGTTGGATGAGGCTTTTGACGATAAAGAGTGGTTTTATGCTCGGTTTATGGATGATTGGGTGATTATTACTCCGACTCGCTGGAAGTTGAATTCTGCGGTGAAAAAGGTTAATATGATTCTTAATCAACATAAATTAACGAAGGCTTATGATAAAACTTTCATTGGCCGGAGTTCAAAAGGTTTTGATTTATTAGGGTATCATTTCACGCCTGAGTCATTGACTATGGGCAAAAATTCATTGCAACGCCGTGATGCACGCATCCCCCAACTTAACGAGCAAGGTGCGGATGAGGTTCGCATTGGGGAGTATGTATCACGTTGGCAACAGTGGGCGAAAGCTGGTTTACAGGATCAGTTGACGGAGACTAAGGAATTTAATTATATTCCGCGTCAAGCTGATTCAAGTAAATTACCGTTAGAAGCTAAATTCCTTGCGTTGGGGATCGCTTCTGTTATGAGTACGGCAGCTTTTGACTCGCATGCGACAATCTTGCAATTAGGAGAAGGGACGACCACTACGACATGGGGGTGTGTCTTATCATCTGCGTTCTATATCTACAATGCTAATACTGCCTCTTTCAGTCAATATTATTGGGGTGCTGGAAATCAATTCTATGCCAACCCCGGAGTGTGGATATATAACGCCACAGGGGGGTTCTTTCCTACAGGGGATTCATATGAATTTTATGGGAATACTTCACTCACTTCGGCCCAAACCTCACTCGCTGTCACTGAATTCAACAACTCAACTGCGGCCCAACAAATAGTAGTGATTCAAGACCCTAATTCATTGGAATGGGGATGGGTACGATATAATGTTACACTGGCCTCATTTAATAACATTGCGAGTAATGACATTAAAGGTATTATATCCTACGGCATTTCTACTGATGGTTCTGTAAAACCAACTTTAGCAAATACAACTGGCCTAACTACTACTGATTGTTCTGGTCCTACCGCTGTCGCGGCTGACATTAACAATCCCGTTGTCACTTTAGTGCTTGGGGCAGCGTTTTCAGGGATTGGAGCCGCCGCTATCCGAAAACGGAAACTTAAATTGCAAAGTGATGATAAACCACTTGATTAAACAAAAATAATAATTGTTTCTCATTCCCTACTATGATGTGGGAATTCTCTCCTTGTTGTTACCCATTTTCTCGTTCCCAACGTCTTCGTTGGAAATGATTTCTGCAACGCTCCGCGGTGCGGGACGCAGAGCGTCCCCAACTGCATTCCCAACCAGCGGTTGGGAACGAGTGAACTCCATTTATTTCAATTATTTCCCTTTCGCCCGATACAAATCAACATCCACCACTTCGGCACATTTCTGCACATCTAAAGCTCCATCCAAAAACTCATTTAACTGCTCAATATTCAGCAATGGATTTTGAATAACATCCTGATGTTTCACATATATCACATCAATATTTGGTTGCTTACGAATCCAAACTTGAATCCGATGCAATTGCTGTTGAAAAGTTTGAGCCAATTTTTCATTCTCTTGCCCATCTTTATCCAGCATAGTCTGCTGAGATTGTAAAACTTCGTTTATATCTCGCAACATAAAAATGACTCGATAATGATAACCCTTATCCAAAGCCGCCAACAATTGAGCGATAACTTTCACAACTTTACCCTGAGCTTCAGCTAAACAACTTTTATCCTTACCCAAATTCTTAATAGCCTCAAGTTCAAAATAACCTTTGGGATTGTTTTTGTCAGCTTCCCGCTTAGTATCGGTTAACAGATTCATACCACCAGTTTGTAATATCTGCATCATCATCGAAGTCCCAGAACGTGGCAGACCAGAAACAATGGTGATAATTTTCTCTGGACTGATTCCAGCCAATTTTTTGACATTAGCCTGTTCCAAAATGGTTCCCAAAGTATTTTTATCAGTTGATGTTGAAGCAGGAGCCGCACCTTGTTCAGGAACTTCCACAATTTTATCAATCATTTGCTGATGTTGAGCGGACTTCATAGCCTCGTTCAAATGACGCTGATAAATATCGACCAATCTTTTATGAGCTTTCCGTAATCCGGGAGCCTGAGTAACTGCAACTTCCCATGATTGGGCAGCCATTTCAAAACGTCCTAACCGATAAAATGCCTCTCCCAAAAAGTAATGAGCATTTGGATTATGATAAATTCTACCAACCGAATCCATTAAAGTTTCAGCCGCATCATTAAATTGCCGCATTTGAATATAAACTTGACCTAAACCAGCTAATGCCGTTGCACTATCCGGGTCAATTTCCAAAGCTTTAAAAAATGCTTCCTCAGCATCTTGTAATTGCTTCATTTTCAAATAACTATGGCCAATATTGATATGTAAATCTGGTAAGCGTGGATTAGCAGTTTTAGCCTTATTGAAATGCTCCAAAGCTTTCTCTGGATTCTCTTCAGCCAAATAGAGATTACCCTGCAAAAGTTCCATCGTTGGACGATTATTTTTCCTTATCTGCTCTAACAAAGTGGCATCATCAGGCAGTTCTGGAACTTCTTCTTTTATCTCTTTACCTTCCTGTTTAAGTTTTTCCAACTGTTCTTGTTGCTTCTTGTAATTATCCTTTATTTCTTGCACTTGAGCCTTTTCAGATTCGATAATACTTTTGTCAGTTGTTTCTCTTGCAGCAGCTATTCGTCCTAAATTAAGATAAACATTAGCCAACCGCAATCCAAACCGACTTTGATCTGGATATTTAGCAAACAGCTCCTCTAACAATGGCAAAGCATTCGCATAGTCATTTTTACTCAAATAAACTCTTGCTAAATAATACTTTGATTCCCTTGCATTATTTTCCACCGTTTTCTGAACATTATCACCAGGTGGTTCAATATAACCCAAAGCCACCAATTGATCTAAAGCTTCCTGTTCCATCCAAGGGTCTTGTTTTTCACCAACTGGGTGCATACCACAATTACCTTCAACTTTTTCCCAAGAATCTATCATTTTAAGTTCTGGTTTTTGTTGGAAAGCTTGCAATAAAGGCCGACCATCCATATCCTGACCAGTCGGTAAATCAAACATAGTCAACACTGTTGGAGTTATATCTAACAAAGTGGAACCATAGATTAGTTCATCCCGTTTGATATTTGGGCCTCGCATCGCAATCATCCCATAAGGACTGTGTTCCGCAGCCGGACCAGCCGGTTCATTTGGCAATTTTATCGGACGCAAGTGATCGGGATGAAAACCATGATCGGAACAGATAATAACTGTCGTATCCTCACCAGCCAATTGTAATAAACGTTCCAACATCATGTCATGGAAACGATAGCCAGCTTCTACCACACCATTGTAGAAATCGTATAATTCTCGTGGAATGCCTTCCCGATACGGTGGATGGAATTTCATAAATCCATGACAATAATGGTCAATCGCATCGTAATAGACAGCTAAAAAATCCCATTCTTCATTTTCCATTATCCAAGTGGCTGCTGCGTGCATGGAACTTGCTTCGGCAGTTATTTTAGCGATGGAACGCAACCGTTGGTCTTTGGTCTGGTCAACCTTTTCCATATTTGGTACAAATGGAGCAATATGATTAGCGGTCAATTCTTCGGGATGAACTCTACATTCAGCTAAAATATCAGCTAATTCAGGTGGATGAACAGTACCTGGAGCCATTTTCCATTCATCGTCCAAGCTACCTGTTGAATGGTGATAAAAGTTGGAAATACAGACACCATTGATAGGGTCAGCTGGATGGCTAGGCCACCAACCAATGACATGGCTTTTATAACCTTCCTGCATCAAAATATTCCAAACAGCTTTCACTTTGCGAGAAGTTGACAGAACTGGTTGAATTCCTGAGCCATCTTCCCGAGGTTGAGTAAAACCCATAACACCATGTTTATCTGCGGTTTTACCAGTTCCGATTGAAGTCCACATAATTGGCGATAATGGTGGATCGAGAGTGGCTAAATTGCCCATCACACCTTCACTGATAAATTTTTTCAAAGTCGGCATTTTACCAGCGTCAATTAATGGGTGCATGGCTTTCCAATCTGCGGCATCCCAGCCTATGAGTAAAACTTTTTTCTTAGTCATTGTTTGGTTCCTTATTATCTGATTCTGGTTCAGTTTTTTTCCAATGAGAAGGTTCGCCAGCATCTTTGCGAGCTTGTCGCCATATTTGTAGACCAACATGTCCTAAGGCTAATAAGCCCAAAGCTCCTTCTGGCGGAATGTCCATTGTTTCACCATTTGGCGAGATAAGTTTTGGTTTGTCTGGAGTTGTCATTGAATTTAATTAATAATTTTATTTGGTTGGAGAAATGTTAGGTTTTATGTTAACCTTGGTATACTTTTTTTAGCACAATTAATTAATATTTTAAATCAAAATTCGTCTTTTTGAAAGAGTTCTATAGACATTCATTAAAATACATTTGTGTGAAATCTGCAAGATTTTGGAAACCTGTCAGGTCTGAAAACTTTTATTTTTCTGAAGAGCTATAATCTTAAAGAGGTTTTTGAACCATGCTATAATTAATCAAAAATGAAAATGATGAACTAAAAATGACAGACGAAAAACTAAAAGAACTAGTTGGTAGTTTAGCTATAGCTTAAAAACAAACTGATATTCAATTAAAAGAAGTAGCTGAACAGTAATTGTATTTTTTGTATTTTCAATAACTTAAGATTTGACTACAAATTTTCTATCTGCTCAACAGACAAGCCTGTCACCTCCATAATAGTTTTCACAGCTACTTTAGCTTCTTTCATGTTTTTAGCCGCTATTAACATTCCCTTCTCCATACCTTTATTCATGGCTTTTTGAGTTTGTTCTTGCATATACTCCTCATCGGAATATTCATCTTTCATCCGAGCATATTCTTGTGGACTTATTTTGTCTGTTTTAATCAACGAAAAGATTTCTTGAATAATCTCATTTTGATAATCACTTTCTTCAATTTGTTCTTCTAAACTATCATCTATAACTTTTAACCATTTTCGATAAGGTTCAGGAGTTTTATCAGTAACATATTTTGGACAGAGATAAACAATTTTATGTTCAGTTTCCGCAATGCAAGTACCATCCAATTTTTTTGGTCTGAAATCAGTGATTAATATATCAGTTTTATGTTTATCACCAGAAGTTAAAACAACAATTGTATAAACCTGCATATCCGGCTTATAATTAGCAGAACTGGTGATTTGTTCGATTAAAGCCACGTTGTGATAGTGAAGAAAACGGTCATAGTGGTCTTTGTAGCGTTTATGTTGAATATCAATAATTAACCGATTCTTAGTATCTTGAGCAAATAAATCAAACCGACTATCCACACTTCCGACAATTGGAGAAAAAGACTTTTCTGTTTCGACTTTATCAATTTCAATTTCTATCCCCAGTATATCTTTTGCAAATGCGGTGAAGATATATGGTTTAGAAAATACTTTTTTAAATATCACGCCATAGCGTAAAGATGCAACTTTTATCATGTTATAACCTATTTATTGGTATAATGTTGTTCCAAGAATAACATAAGTTTTATCTACATTAATCTATTAAAATGATAATTCATTCCAAATGTTGATCAGCATTGAGAATTTTAAAAAACTTCCACCCTAAAAAGTATTATAAGCTCATAAATGATTATAGTCGATATATAAAATATGAGGTAGCCCTATAGAAAGTAGTGATAGCTTCAAAAAACCTACTAGATTTCAAAAGCCTAGTTGGTTTAACACTACCGTACATCAATCAATCGGAAAATGCTATAGGACTTAAATAATGTTTATTTGAACTGCTTTAAAATTAACTCTCCTGCCCATACATAATACTTCATGAAAACCATAAGTTTACGTGGAGTACGCACCCACAATTTACAAAACATCAACCTTGACATACCGCGCGATAAATTAGTTGTTATAACTGGTTTATCCGGTTCAGGTAAATCATCCCTAGCTTTTGATACCATCTATGCAGAAGGCCAACGCCGCTATGTTGAATCCTTATCTGCCTACGCTCGCCAATTCCTTTCCATAATGGAAAAACCGGATGTAGAACATATTGAGGGCTTATCACCAGCTATCTCAATAGAACAGAAATCTACCTCCCACAATCCACGCTCAACCGTTGGTACCGTCACCGAAATTTACGATTACTTACGCCTCTTATTCGCCAGAGTTGGCACTGCTCATTGTCCCCAACACGGCACTTGTTTACAAGCTCAAACCATCAGCCAAATGATTGATCAGGTACTAGCTTTACCAGAAGGCTCACGGTTAATGTTACTTGCACCCCTCATCAAAGAGCGAAAAGGAGAGCATATAAAAATAATAGAATCATTGCAAAAACAAGGATTTATACGAGCAAGAATAGATGGTGAGATTATCATGTTGGATGATCCACCAAAATTGACCCTCCATAAAAAACATAGCATAGACGTAGTTATAGACCGATTTAAAGTGCGTGATGATATAAGATTGCGATTAACTGAATCATTTGAAACAGCTCTCAAACTTGGTGATGGTTTAGCTCAAATCATTGCTATGCAAGATAATTCTGTTCCAGATTTAGCTTTTTCCTCTCGTTACTCCTGTCCTGAATGTGGTTATAGCGTCAGTGAAATAGAACCACGCCTATTTTCTTTCAATAATCCAATGGGAGCTTGTCCAACCTGCGATGGTTTGGGGATTAAGCAATTTTTTGATCCAAATAAAGTAGTTACTAATGCAGCAGTTAGTTTAGGCGATGGAGCGGTGCGAGGTTGGGACAGCAAAACAGCTTTTTATTTCCAAGCTTTGGAAGCATTGAGCAAACATTATAAGTTTGATTTGCACTTACCATTTGACCAACTTCCTGAATATATTCGCAATATTATTTTATACGGCAGTGGTAACACTGTTATTAATATGGTGTATCACAAGGAAGAAACTGGAACAACTTTCACTCGCAAAAAACCATTTGAAGGCATAATTCCTAATTTGCAAAGACGCTATCGGGAAACAGAATCGAATGCAGTGCGAGAGGAATTGGCCAAATATTTAAGCCAACAACCTTGTTCCGACTGTCAAGGTACTCGTTTAAATGAAGCAGCCCGACATGTATTAATAACTGGTCATAATTTACCACAGCTAACGACCTTACCTATTGAACAGGCTCAAAAATTTTTTGCTAAGTTAAAGTTACCCGGCCATAAAGGCAAGATTGCTAAAAAGATTTTAAAAGAGGTCAATGAAAGATTACAATTTTTGATCAATGTTGGGCTGGAATATTTGAGCTTAGATCGCAGTGCTGATACTTTATCTGGTGGAGAAACCCAACGAATTCGATTGGCTAGTCAAATAGGAGCTGGTCTGGTCGGAGTCATGTATGTGCTGGATGAACCATCAATTGGTCTGCATCAACGGGATAATAAACGTTTGTTAGACACTTTGATTCATTTGCGAGATTTAGGCAACACTGTGATTGTGGTTGAACATGATGAAGAAACAATTCGAGCAGCAGATCATATAATTGACATTGGGCCAGGGGCTGGCATACATGGCGGAGAGATAGTTGCACAGGGCAAATTGGCCAGTATTGTTAAAACTAAAAAATCTGTTACTGGTCAATACCTGTCCAAAAAAAGAAAAATAGCTGTTCCTAAACAAAGACAACCAGTTATTAAAGATAATTTTTTATATTTACAAGGAGCAACTGGCAACAATTTGAAAGCTATCAATTTGGAGCTACCACTTGGCTTAATGACCTGTATAACTGGTGTATCCGGCTCTGGCAAATCTACTTTAATTAACGATACTTTATATCCAATCACCGCCAACTCTTTAAATCGGGCTAATTTGGAAGCTGCTGGTTATGATGCAGTTAAAGGTTTGGATTTATTAGATAAAGTTGTGGACATTAACCAAAGTCCAATTGGCCGAACTCCACGTTCTAATCCAGCTACTTACACTGGAATTTTCACACCAATTCGAGAGCTATTTGCCGCCACTCCAGAAGCTCGTTCCAGAGGTTATAAAATTGGGCGATTTAGCTTTAATGTCAAGGGTGGTAGGTGCGAAGCTTGTCAGGGAGATGGGTTGATTAAGGTCGCAATGCACTTTTTACCAGATATTTATGTTACTTGTGATGTTTGCAAGGGGCAACGTTATAATCGGGAAACTTTGGATATAAAATATAAAGGAAAAACAATTCACGAAGTATTGGCCATGAGCGTTGAAGAAGCAAGGGATTTCTTTTCTGCTATTCCTGTATTGATGCGTAAATTGCAAACTTTAATGGATGTGGGTTTATCTTATGTAACTTTGGGGCAAAATGCTGTTACTTTGTCTGGTGGTGAGGCACAGAGGGTTAAGTTATCAAGGGAGCTGTCAAAAAGAGATACTGGTAAAACTTTATATATTTTGGATGAACCCACTACTGGTCTACATTTTCATGATGTAGAACTGTTGTTGAATGTGTTGCACAGGTTGCGAGATCATGGCAATACGATAGTGGTTATTGAGCATAACTTGGATGTGGTGAAAACTGCGGATTGGATTGTTGATTTGGGGCCAGAAGGTGGTGAGAAAGGTGGTCAAATAATAGCGACTGGAACTCCAGAAGATATTGTTGCTATTAAACAATCTTATACTGGGCAATTTTTGGGAGAGGTTTTGGAGAAATAAGAGAGTAGTTCTAGTCTGTCAAAAAACAGCCTATATTGTGGCATATCAACATTGAATTATGAGAAATTTACATTATACAATATTTATTATGCAAAAAAATAAAATGAAATTACTATTTGGAATATGTTGTATTTTGAGTTTGGGTTTAATTACTCCTATCCATGCAGGTGAAACTGGACACTACAAAGGTGTTATAAGAGGTATCAAAGCTGCAACTCTCCCACCACCTGGATTTTATTATGTCGCCTATAATGTTTATTACAACAGTGATACATCAATGAATCAACACGGTGATGAAAAAAATATTGGTTTTGATTTAAATAGTGTTGCCTTGTCAAATAGATTAGTTTGGATTACTAACCAGAAAATATTAGGTGCAGATTTTGGAATGAATATGGTTATTCCATTGGTTAATACTGATATTGAAATTGATGCTTTTAATGTCCAAGATGAGCAATCTGGGATAGGTGATGTTTTTGTGGAATCATTTTTAGGTTGGCACGAAGCTCGTTATGATGCAACTATTGCTGTTGGTTTGTACATGCCCACTGGTGATTATGATGTCCATGAACCGGCTTCGCTTGGTAAAGATTTTTGGACTGCTATGCTTTCATTAGGTGGAACTTATTATTTTGACAGTAAAAAATTGTGGTCATTATCTATTTTAGGACGTTATGAAACTCATAGTGAAAAAGATAGTGTTGATGTAAAGCCCGGCGATGATTTTGGATTTGAATGGGGACTTGCTAATGCCGTAACTCCTACTATAGATATGGGTGTTACCGGTTATGCACATTGGCAGGTAAGTGATGACAGTGGTTCGGCAGCAACTTGGGATACAGATGTTCATGATCAAGTTTTTTCTATCGGACCAGAAGTTAAAATATTTATTCCTTCAATAACATCATTTGTTACGGTTAGGTTTCGTAAAGAATTTGGTGCTGAAGATCGGGCTGAAGGACAAATGCTAACTTTAAGTTTGGCTAAAAGATTTTAACATGACCGATAAAACAACTTTTGTTAAAGCACTACGTCCATTTTCTTTGATCGTTGCTATTGCTACCTGTGGTTTAGGAGTTAGTTTAGCACTGATTGAAGGAATAGAAAATTTTGGGTTAGTATGGTTGGTGATGATTACCGGAGTTTTATTGCAAGTAGCCGTTAATTTAACTAATGATTATCAAGATATTAATAATAAACAATTTACCGAGGTACAGCTACAAGCCATTAATCGTAATACTAAAATTGGCTGGATGATTATGTTGCTTGCAATAATACTTGGGTTATACATGGTTAGTATCAGAGGTTGGCCATTATTATTATTAGGTATTGTTGGGATATTTGGGGCGTGGGGTTATACAGGTGGACAAATCAATTATAAAAATCGTGGACTGGGTGTGTTACTTGTTTTTTTGTTCATGGGAGTTTTATTGATAGGGGGTTCCTATTATGTTATTGCAGGAACTTATCATTGGAATATCTTCTGGTTATCCATACCATTTAGCCTATTATCATCATTATTATTATTAAGTAATGAACTACGTGATTATGAAACAGATTTAGCAGATGGTATCAAAACCTTAAGTGTTCGTTTAGGCTATTCGATTGGAGTAAAATTATATTATTGGTTAGTTGTGTTGACTTATATGGTCAGTGTCTTGCTCTATCAAGCTAATATTTTACATGGTATTATTTTGATATTAATCACTATGTTAGTCCTATGGCAACCACTAAAATTATTGAATACAGCTAAAAAACAACGCTACCGCCTAACCAGCTTAACCGGTCGCTTTTATTTTATTTACAGTGTTGTTTATATCGCAACAATTTGGATACCATTACCATGAATCAGGATATTGTACTTGCAATAGCTTTACCGGTAACGTTATTTTTTATTATGTTAAGTATGGGTTGTAATTTAACCCCGGCTAATTTTAAGACAGTATTACAAATCCCAAAAACTATGTTGGTTGGGATTATATCGCAGATGTTATTATTACCAATTTTAGCATTTGTATTATTATATCCGTTAGAACTTCCCCCAGAAATATTTATAGGATTTATGATTTTGGCATTAAGTCCGGGTGGTGCAACATCCAACATGTTTGCCTATCTAGCAGATGGTAATTTAGCTTTATCAATAACTTTAACAGCTATAGTTAGTATGGTGACACCATTTACTATTCCATTAGTTGCAGGCTGGCTTATAGCTACACAACTTGATTCATCTAGCAATATTCAGCTACCTTTTTTAACGACCTTAGCCAAATTATTGGTGGTGACATTAATTCCAGTAATATTGGGAATGTTATTACGCCATTTTAAGTTAAATTTTTGTAATCGTTATGAATTTTGGTTGACTCGTATTCCTTTGATAATGTTATTATTAGTTATAGGTGGAATTATTCACCAAAATTGGCACAATATGCCTTATTTTATTATGCAAACTGGATTGCCTGCATTGTTATTAGCTAGTTTAGCTCTTATTGGGGGCTATTTTTTTGCTAAAATAT
The DNA here is from genome assembly GCA_030378105.1 of Candidatus Halobeggiatoa sp. HSG11. GTDB lineage: Bacteria > Pseudomonadota > Gammaproteobacteria > Beggiatoales > Beggiatoaceae > DRQV01. The sequence goes on from JAUCGL010000007.1 coordinate 13,346, forward strand.
TGTTTCAAAATGAAGTAGATTCAAGAACTATTGCGATTGAAACTTCCATTCAAAATGGTGGGACAGCAATTTTAGTCACTGGAACAATTTTACAAAATAACACTATGACCATTGCACCTGTTATGTATGGTATTTTGATGTTGATACCAGTTTTTATATATCTGATTTGGCTAAATAAACCAAGAAAATCTATAACTGGGTCAAGAGTTTAAAAATTTTAAGAAACAATTCAGTGAAGCGGCTGTTGTGTGGAGTTATCCCGATAAGAAATTTCTACGAAACTCATCCTTAACGCAAATGGCAGTGATGCAGTGTATGGGAACCGTAAATAATCCAGTACATGCTCAATTAAGTATCTGAACCATCGGCATATCAGTTTTGAGTTATTTATCTGTTTATAAAGGTGAATTTTGTATGCTGCCTATTGAATCACCGATTTTGTGAAGGGTGGAATGTTTCGGGAAATCCGCTTTGCTTCATTCCCGAAATAACAGTAAGTGCTACAAGTTAGATTTATTAGCTCTTCCCAAAAATCCAACTAACAATGCAATACTCCCAAGCATCCAAACAATCACTGCACCACTAGGCAAATCTAACAGAGATGAAAGAATCAAGCCTAACCCATATCCAAAAATACCAATAATATAAGCTATACCCAAAGATTTATTATAACCACGACTACCAAGTGCTGGAATAATAAGACTTGCAAAAACTAAATAGACTCCAACCAGTTGCACAGAACTAGTTACAGCAAGTGCAAATAGTAGGTAAAATCCCATATGCCTATTGAGTTTTAATCCAAACCATATTATTAATATAAGGCCAGTAATTACAGCAAGAGGAATTAATTGAATCCAAGTAATCCATAAGATTTGTCCAACTAATAATTCTTTAAGTTGCTCTCCTCCATGTGGATTATTGGCTAACAATAAAATACTACCAGTTGCAGCTAAGATAAAGGTAATTCCAATCAATGCTTCTTGGATTTGGGAATGGTGTTTTTCCAACAGACTGAAACCCCATGCAACTAGCAAGGCACTGCCTACTGCTATTAATTGTACTTCCCAACCATGAGTTTCAAAACCAAGTCGGGATGCGAGAATAACACCTAATCCAGCCATTTGGGCAATAGCTAAGTCGATGAAGATGATTCCTCGTTTAAGTACTTCTTGCCCCAATGGTACATGAGTTGCTAATACCAACAGACCAGCAACAAAGGCTGGCCCAAGGATGGTTATGTCTAACCAGATCATTTTAATATCGCTGCAATTTGATTAACAGTACGTTCAAACCAATGAATCAAACTTTCCTCTGTAGCTGGACTAAAATCCAAGGCTACAATAGGGATATTGGTTTTTTGTGTTAACCACTTAGCTGCTTTACCATCTTGATATTTAGCATAAACAATCATGTTAGCTGGTGATTGTTGCAAAGTAGCAAGCACTCGACTTAAATGAGAGCTGGTTGGCGGAATTCCTGGTTTTGGTTCTAATGTTGCAGATTGTTTTAAGCCCAACCATTGTTGCAAATAAAGCCAGCTATTATGATATACAACCATAGATTTACCAGTAAATATCTGTTTATCCAACCGTTGCATCATTGCTTGCCATTCTTGACTGAAAGATTCTAATTTGGCTTGGTAAGTTGATTGATTAGATGGATCAATTTGTATTAAAGTTTTGCTTAAATTTTCAGCCACTTGCAACATTCGTTCAGGGTCAAGGTGAACATGAGGATTACCACTAGAGTGAACATCTCCTTGACTCCGATCCAATTGTGTAGGTTTGTCAAGTAATATTACATAATCTGTTGCCATAAAATAACCGGGTTGTCCAGCTTGGATTTTTGGATTACCTGATTTACGCAATAACAATGGTAACCAACCAATTTCAAGCTCTGCACCAGTACAAATTAATAAATCCGCACGCCGTGCTTTAGCAATTAAACTAGGACGAGCCTGAATATGATGCGGGTCTTGTTGATTAGTTGTTGCGGTGTAAATTTGTTCACCACCTAATGCTCTAGCCAATTCAGCCCATTCTGGTTCACAAGCAAATATCCGTATATCCGCTTGAATCGGAGTAGCAACTAATACCAACAATAATAATGAGAATTTTTTAAACATTTTATATCCTTAGAATTGATGGGAGCCATGACTGCCTAAACTATACGTATATTGCAAAAATACTTGATTATCAGTATCTGTATAGGATTCGTCTCGGTTGAATTGCAGACGGATACGACTAAACTCACTCGGCAACCATTCCAACATAAGGCTGTAACGTCTTGGTGTATGGTCTTCACCACTTAATCCAGCTTCCTCTAACAATTCCACATCAAATCCAGAATTACCACTATTTAATTGATCATAACGTAAGCCAGTTCGCCATTGTGGTATAAATTGATAAACTGCTTGGGCATACCAACCGCTTTGGTCTCCATCATAACTAGTGGCTTCTAATGGATCACTGTCAAGTAAGGTGAGTGTTCCATCTTCAGTTCGCTTAAAATATTCAAACTGGAATTTGAAGTTGCGATATTTAGGATTACCATTGGGAGCCCATTTATAGACGAAATCTAACGCAATGATTTTATTTTCACCTGAAAATGAAGGAGTTCCCATATGGTGTTCATCATGTTCAGCTTCCATATGATGTTCTTCTTCATGCTCTTCGTGATCTTCATGATTTTCTTCGTCATGTTCCTCATGCTCTTCATGTTCATCACCATGACTATGACCACCACTAGTACGTTCAATATCATCAGCTTGCCAATGGCTTAGACCCAATAACCAACTATGTTCCACTCCTATATCACCGCCAATATTGGCGAAAGCAGTCCAAGCACCAATTTCAGATGAAGAACCTTTAAGTGCTTCTACTCCAAATTGCAAAAAAGTATCAGTTGGAGCTAAGTAACTAATTTGTAAACCATCATCTCGCAATTGATTTCCAAATAAACCTCGATAAATTAATGGAGCATCGGCAAAATCCCAAGCATGTTCATGTTGTTCGTTTAAATAGCCCATTGCTGAGAAAAAACGCCCAGCTTTCACATTGATTCCATTTCCCAAACCAATAGTTTGAATAAAGGCTTCTTCTAACTCTACTTCAGTACTGCCATCATGTTCATGTATTGCAAGTGTGGCCTTGCCATAAAACTTATCATCAATATTAGCACTTGCTGCTAATTCTGTATGTCCAAGTGAAAAACCTTCTTCACCCAAACCAGCTTCACCATCTAGCATAAATCCCGGCAGTTTGTATCCGTCTGGATCATTACTAAAACTTGTATAACGACCATCAAGGATTAAACTGATGGCAGGGTTAAAGCTATTTTCTGCTTGATTATTAATAGGTTTAGACTGAGTAGTATCTTCAGCTTTTTTTAACCTGTTTTCCAAGGTTTGAACCCGTTGTTCATAATCTTGTTTTAAATTATCCAACTGTTGTTTTAATGAACCAATATCATCCGCAAATGTTGGATATGATAGGGCAAGACTAACACCTGCCATGAGTAATCTGTTACGCATAGAAATATTTCCCGTAAATAAGTTAAGTTTAAGTACAGGATATTGTCTGAATCAGAATTTACAGAATTATAGAATTTTCAGAATAAAATCTTTATATAACAATCTATATTCTGGATTTTAAGAGCAGACAAATCATCCTGTAAGAATTTTGAACAAATTAAACTACGAGAGATAAAGGTGGGGCACGTATATGATAGGGAGTATATGAATAAGGTAAGAGCGGAGAATTAAAATTTATCCAAAGAACAGAATCAATAATTGGACTGATACTGATAGAATTATCAGAAACTAAGGAATTTCCTGATTGTTCAAGGGTAAAGTATATTTGGCAGGATGTACTGGATTCATGAAAGGGATGATCAACTGAATGAATAAACGCAACAAACTGGCCTAAAACTAAGACCAAGCTTAATAAAATTAGCTGTTTATATTGTTTGTTCATTATGTGTAGATGTTAAGGATGAAACCTTTTTATAATTTTACATGAGCCTGATAGATGAAAATAATAATAGGTGTTATTAAATAAAATTTCAACAATATTTAATTTATTACCTAATAGATAAGTTGTTGTTTGGTAGTACCACATGGATTAAATTGCTATATACCATTTTTACAACAATAAATTGTAACTATAAAAAGGGATGGGAATCAAGGGTATAATTGAATCATTAATAATAAGTATGAAATTTGTCCATTGATGTCCAACAACAAATCCATGACCATGATTAAATTTTTTGGTAGTCATATATAAAGTAGTGATTATTCCAAAAAAAACTGCTAGTTATCAAAGATATAGCAGGTTTAATACTACACATTTCAGAACTACCCAAAATATTAATATATCTGTAAACTTGATTTACCTGTGTATAATGAGAAGTTACTTTTTATCCTGATAATCCCTTAATTTGTGTTATCTTGTTCAAAACTATTAGAATCAGAATTTTAATAGAGGAACTTTAAATGCGACTACTACTTATAGAAGACGACATTCAGCTTGGTGATGGTATTAAAACTGGCTTAAAACAAGCTAATTTTACAATTGATTGGGTAACCGATGGAGAATCTGGCGAACATGCCCTTAAAGTTGAAGAATATGAAGCATTAATTTTAGATTTAACTTTACCCAAAATAGATGGTTTACAAATTCTTAAAAATTTACGCAAACATGGCAATAAAATCCCGGTATTAATTTTAACAGCTCGTGATTCCATTAATGATAAAGTGCTTGGTCTTAATAGTGGTGCAGATGATTATTTAGTTAAACCTTTTGATTTAGATGAATTAACCGCACGTTTACGAGCTTTATGCCGCCGACAAACTGGAAGAGTATCACCTTATATTGAATATGGTAATTTACGCCTTGATCCAACAACATATACCCTAACTCAAAATGGTAAAGCCATAATATTATCCCAACGAGAGTTTTCTATTTTACAAACCTTATTAGAAAATATTGGAAAAGTTTTATCACGTTCCTATTTAGAAGATAATTTATATGGCTGGGATGAACTAGTTGAAAGCAATGCAATTGAAGTTCATATTCATCATTTACGCAAAAAATTAGACAAAAAATTAATCCGTACCATACGTGGTGTTGGTTATGTCATTTCTTAATTATTATGATTTTCTCAATAAGAAAGCGTCTGTTATTATTATTATTAGCCTCAATTGGAATAGTTTGGTCTGTTGTGACTTGGCAAGTCTATACAGATACCCAACATGAAGTAGAAGAACTATTTGATGCTAACTTGTCACAAAATGCTAAAATATTATTGACATTAATTAAACAAGAAATAGTTGACCATAAAAAAATAGAATTAGCCGAATATGGTCATCGCTATGAACATAAATTAGCTTTTTTAATTCGTTCTAATACTGGAAAAATTTTACTGCGTTCCGTATCTACACCTTTATTTCCCATTTTTAACTCAAACTCATATCATGATTATAGAAGTGATAAACATCTATGGAGAGTATTTACTTTACAAACCGAAGATTTTTTAATTCAAACTGGAGAACGTTACGATATACGCAATGAACTGATTGAAGAAATTATAGAAAGTACACTCACTAGTTTATTGATGGCATTGCCTTTTTTAGCAATTTTGATTTGGATAAGCGTTGGTAATAGCTTTAAGTCTTTGCAGCAGATAACTAATGAAATATCTACTAAAAATTCTACCCAATTACAAACTCTACAAATTCACAAACTTCCCATAGAAATCAAACCATTAACCGATGCCATAAATAATTTATTCATACGTTTATCACAAGCTTTTGAGAATGAGCGGCGTTTTACTGCTGATGCTGCACATGAATTGCGTACCCCTTTAGCCGGTTTAAAAATTCAATCACAAGTAGCTTTACGTGCTACTGAACCAGAACAACTCCACCAAGCGTTAGAACAGATAAATACTAGTGTTGACCGAACTACTCGTTTAATTGAACAGTTATTGGCTTTAGCAAGAATGGATGCTACTCAAAAAAAACCATTTACTTCAATAGACATGTACGTTTTACTTAGCCAATTAATTGTTGATTTAACTCCCCAAGCTTTAGATAAAGATATAGACTTAGGTTTAGAAACCACCGCGAAACATTTTATAGTTATAGGTAATCAGGAACATTTATATTTACTGTATCGCAATTTAATTGATAATGCTATTCGCTATACTCCAAAAAATGGACAAGTGACAGTTACTTTACAAAACTCACTTCCAAATCAATTAATTATCGCCATACTTGATACTGGTTGTGGTATTCCAACAGACCAACAACAACAGGTTTTTAAACGTTTTTATCGGGGAAAACAACAAAATACTTTAGGTAGTGGTTTAGGGCTATCAATAGTTAATAAAATAGCAAAATTATATCAGATAGAAATTCAACTAGAAAATATGGAAAATGGACTGCAAGTTATAACGTATTTAGTTTATGAAGCGTAATTTTTCACGCCTGAATATTTGCGTTAAGGGCTAACATATAGGTTCGCCCCTACAATATTGAAATACATTGTGTTTTGTAGGGTCAGACCTGCGTGTCTGCCCTTAATGCAAATAGCATTGATGCACCAGCATCAGAATTCCTTTCTGACGCACTTAATATCATGTAAAAGGTTGTTTTAATTTATTATTTCAAAATGAACTAGTGATATTTGGGGATTGGATTCTATAGAAATGATTGTTGGGTTACTAACTGACCTACATTATAACTTTGATTTCATGACATTTACGGAATATCGTTATTTCACAAGAGTTATATTTAGTTTTCAGAGAAACAGTTAATTCGCTGTCCCTCTGAATCATTTTATCTTAAATCAAGCAAGTTTCGCAATGAGTTAGGTGAATATTTACAAAAAAAAGTTTGTTACCAAAAACAACCAAAGATAAAACAATAAACCCATAACATAATATGAATAATTACTATAGTCCAAAAAACAATTTGGTAGGAAAGCTTACGATTTTTATGGTGAATATGTTTTTGAGCCAATAATGCACCCGGCCAACCGCCCAATAATTCAAGCAGATGTAAAGTATTTTCCATTATTCGCCATTGCTTTTTAATTGCACTTATTTTATCTGTCACATATAACAAATAAGTGGCTGGACTCATAACCAAATAAACAATCAGTGGAATTGGATTCTGTTCCTTCCAAAGAATATAACCTGCAAATAAGAATGGTAAAACTACTAGAATTTTAGTAACTAGCTTATTTTTATCAATTTCTACTCCAGCTTCAATCAAAGTAGCATTACACGCACGTTTCCTTCCTCTACTATCACTTTCTATCTGATACTTTATTTTATCTCCAGCTACTGGGCGACGACTTGCTTTCTGTATAGCAGTTATATGAACAAAAATCTCTTCATGGTCTTGCAGGTCTGGTCTTATAAAACCAAAGCCTTTTTCATCTTTCCAAGTAATTAATTTTCCCATTCGTGTTAAGGGCATTTTGGTTCCTAATATTGTTGGACATGTCCATAAGGTGGTATTTGTTTGTATTCTTAAAACTAGAAATTGAACAAAAAACTTCCTGATTGGGTACCAATCTATCTATGGTTGACTTCATCAGTACCACCAAATCATATACTGAACGATATAGTGTGATCATGATTGATTTTCAAGTAACAGTTTTTGCTTCCTAAAAAACTATAAACACACCAAATGTTTATTGTAATGTTAATTTAACTGCTACTTGGTCTGGGGCCAATTTATGCTCAATATTAATAGCGGTTATTTGAACTTTATGCTGATTATATAACTTACTTAACCATTGTACTAACTCTGTAAAGCTAACGTTAGAAAAACTAACTAATACTTCTTGCTTACCTTTTGGTTCAATTCGTTTATCAATTTTATTAAGATTATTATTACGAATACTAGTATCAATCAAGCTTAATAAGTTTTTAGGAGCAGAAACTCGACCACGTAAACTTTGCACTTCAGCAGCAGCATTTTGCATCCAACTTAAATTATCTTTTTGTGCCGCTACAATATTTTGTAATTGTTTATAATTAGCTGTGAAAGGTTCCCACATTAAAAAATATACTGAGGCAGTTATCACGATTATCACTCCCCAAATTATAGTTTTTCGTTCGCTAGAAGATAATTGTTCAATCCATTGTTTCATTTGTTTATTAATAATTGTTGTTTGAAATATTAAAAAGCTTATAGTTTTTTAAAACTGGAACGCAAAAGTAGTGAATAGTTGTTTCGGGAATGGAGTGAAACAGATATCCAGAAATCCATATCTAGCAATTGTTTTGGAAAATTCACTTCGTTCCATTCCTGAAATAACTGTCAACTGCTTTTGAAGGATGCCAAATTAAGTCATTAATTTTCGGAAATAAGGAATCTACATAAAATTACTGTCATCCCTATGTTATTTATTTGGAGCCACAAAATTTTCTTACAAGCATACAGGTAAACCTTGTATTCATAAGACATCTTGATATGTTCAAGTTTTAAAATTTGGTACTGTCAAATATCAAATCATAATTTTTATTCATTGGCATATATAAATAAAAAAGCATCTTAACTAGAATTTTCTCTTTAACTATTTTTAAATGTGATATATTATTTAGACATTGATATAGCATTTTGTTGGAAATTTTAAGTGGAATCTTAAATATCTGAATTACAACTTATTAAGTAATAGCAGAAACTCCATCTTAAAATAGCTTTTATTTTAAAATAGTGATCGGGAAAACAGTGTGGCAACCATTGAACTAACTCAAGATAATTTTGAACAGACAATAAACGAGAACGATATAGTATTAATTGATTTTTGGGCTTCTTGGTGTGGCCCATGTCGTTCCTTTGCACCAATTTATGAAAAAGTATCTGAGAAATACCCAGATATGGTATTTTCTAAAATTAATACAGAAGAAGAGCGAGGATTAGCTACTCAATTTCAAATTCGTTCTATTCCAACTCTAGTTATTTTCAGAGAAAAAATAATTATTTTCTCACAACCGGGAAGTTTACCAGAAACAGCTCTTGAAGAAGTAATAAGTAAAGCTTTAGAGTTGGATATGGATATGGTACGTGCAGAAGTTGCCAAACAAGAACAAAAATGATTAAGTAATGAATTGACTATAATTTTAAGTCATAACATGTTTCTCATTTTAATTTATAACAGTTTTATTATTTAAATTGTTGTAAGTTAGTGTTATAATTTGGAATATTTCATATACATCGTTTGAAATAGATTACTGTATGGTAGCAGGAGTTCAAATATTTTGAACTCCAAATATTTTAAGCTAACAACACTGTTGGCCGTTTTTTTATTAATATCGAAAAATCTGTTGTTTTTAATGCTTTTCGAATAGCTACTTCGACATCATCTGTAGAAGCATCTTCCTTATCTAGTAGTGTTATCCTTATTGTCTGTAGAAACTCCCGTATAATTTTTAATATTTGGATAAATATATCGCTACCATATCCACCAGCTTCATTCATCATCCATCCCAATAATTTTATTGGTTTATCAGTTAATAATTCTGGATTCTGCTGTAAAACAACAACGCCTTTATCTATAGTAGGATTTTTTAACCATATCAATACTTGTATTAAAACTTGTTGAAAATTAGAAAATTCATCATCTGCAACAGAAAAAAGAGTTTGTAAAGAAATATTCCTTTTTGACAATGCCTGTCTTACCACATGAAGCAACAAAATTTCCTTTTGGCTAGACATAATTTGTTTGCACATATTTAAAAAATTACGCCGATTACGATAAAATGTGGCTAATTCTAAATTGTCTTCTTCATCAGCATCTTGAATCAGAGATTTTAATAAATCATCAACAAATTCAGTTAATAATTGAGGATTTTGCAGAGCAATTTTAAAACCGTCTTCAGGAATAGAACTATCAAACAAAAATTCATGTAATGCTGTTTCGATTTTTTCTAAATCTTCTTTACTCATATCAATTATGTCTTTCGTTCAGACCAAGCGTAAATAATTAATACTAATCCAAGACCTATAAACATCATAAGGATCGAATACATAACAGTATCATTCCAAGCCTCTGGCCAATATGGAGTAGAGCTTATTAAACGCTCTTTATTATGTACAGTTATATATTGGCGTACCTGAAATGGCCAAATTATCCATAGGGAACCAATAAGAATTCCAATAATAATTGCCACAGTATGATGATAAAAACTAGCTAATAACCAACTTATAACTCTACTAAAAAATACTAATCCAGCTACTACCCCAAATCCAAATGGTATCAAGATCATAAAGTTGAAGTGGCCTATTGCATTTAATATTGTGTCGTACTTATGTAATATCAATAAAATAAATGAACCAGAAATTCCCGGCAATAACATAGCTGAAATTGCTAACATGCCACTGAAAAAGATAAAGCTGGTGGTATCAGGAGTGTTCATTGGAACCAAAGTGACGATTAACCAACCTAAAATAATTCCAGCTAATAAAGAAAATATTTTGCTTAAATTAAGTGGTTTTATTTCTGGTAACAAGACAATGATAGAAGCTACGATTAGTCCAAAAAATAATCCATAAACTATTTCTGGATGAGTGTGCAAGAAAACTGGTAGCGGCACTATGCGAGTAAAAAATAACAACGCACAGACAATCCCAACAAATAAAGGCAATAAAAAATTAAAATGAGGACGTTGAATCGCCGGTTTAATTTGTAATTTAAATATATATTTTAACCATATCAAATCAAAAGAGCGAATGGCGGCTAATAATTGGGCGTAAATACCTAAGATAAAAGCCATTGTTCCACCGCTAACTCCCGGCACAACATCGGCAGTTCCCATACAAAAGCCTTTAACGGCTAAATTAATTTTTTCTTTCATTATTTTTCCTGATGATAAACTTTGCTCATTTCATGTACAGAGTCAATAAATACTTTAACATTTTCTGGCTCAATTTGAGGATGGATACCGTGACCTAAGTTAAATACATGTCCATTACCAGCCCCGAAACTAGCCAAAATTTCTGCAACCTCTTGTTGAATTCGTTCTGGAGAAGCGTATAAAATACAAGGGTCCATATTACCTTGTAATGCAACCTTATCTCCAATTCGTTTTCTTGCCATACCAATAGGCAATTTCCAATCCAGCCCAACTGCATCACAACCAGTATCCACAATATTTTCTAACCATTCATTGCCATCTTTAGTAAATAAAATAACTGGCACTTCTCGCCCTTCATGTTCACGAGTTAAACCTGCTACTATTTGTCGCATGTATTTTAACGAAAATTCTAAATAATCCCGACTAGTCAAAATTCCGCCCCAAGTATCAAATAGCATGACAGTTTGAACTCCGGCTGCAATTTGGGCATTAAGATAGGCAGTGACAGATTTAGCCAATTTATCTAACAAATTGTGCATGGCTTGTGGCTGTTCAAATAATAAACCTTTAACTTTACTAAATGTTTTTGTTGAACCTCCTTCAACCATATAAGTTGCCAAAGTCCATGGACTACCAGCAAATCCTATCAATGGAACTTTTCCATCTAATTCTTGCCGAATTAAACTAACTGCATCCATCACATATTGTAATTTGTCATTTGGATCAGGGATAGGTAGTTCATTGATTTGTTTTTCATTAATAATTCTATTTTTAAATTTTGGCCCTTCTCCTTCAGAAAAATATAAGCCTAAACCCATAGCATCAGGAATAGTTAAAATATCTGAGAATAAAATAGCAGCATCTAAAGAGAATCTTTCAAGAGGTTGTAAAGTAACTTCACAGGCAAGTTCTGGGGTTTGGCATAAAGTCAGAAAATTTGTAGCACGAGTTCTGGTAGCACGATATTCAGGTAAATAACGACCAGCCTGACGCATCATCCAAACTGGAGTCATATCAACTGGTTGGCGTTTCAAAGCACGTAGAAAACGATCATTTTTTAAAGGAGGCATAATTATAGTCTATGATTCTGAAATTTATATTATATCATACTGCCATAAGCGTAATGTTATGCTTAATATCAGAACCACCGTATTAAAAATAGCATAAAAACAAAAGCTGTTAATAGTTACAATACCTTCGCCAATACCAAAATTGTTGTTTCGGGAATGAGGTACGATTTTCCCGAAACCCAAGTTAAATTGAGAGTTTCGGGAAATCCACTTTGCTCCATTCCCGAAACAAATATCAAATTGGCGAAGGTATTATAGTTAAGAAACGTGCATAAAATAATATATGTTTTCTTATTAATTTTCGGAGTACAAGGTTCCCTTGTTTCGACTTACAAGAAGACAGTTGACAAAGTTATTTCATACGCATTCCTTAAGTAATAACGAATTTTGGAAAGAAAGGTGGATAGTTGCAATATATTAAGAAAAAACTTGTGAATTGAAATAGCACACCCTATTTATATAATTAAAATATCCTACCTAATTTTGGAGAATTATTAATGATTTCACAGGCTTCTGTTGAAACTGCTGTTAAAAAATATATAGACCCTTATTTACAAAAAGATTTAGTTTCTGCGAAAGTGGTTAAAAACATTCAGATTGATGGTGATACTGTCACAATAAATTTGACTTTTGGTTATCCAACTAAAGGTTATAATAATAAATTAATCAGTCAATTGCAATCTATTGTTGGTGAAATAGATGGAGTTAATACCACCAATGTCAACATTGACAATAAGGTTATTACCCATGCTGTCCAGAAAGGGATTGAACCGGTTAAAGGTGTTAAAAATATTGTTGCAATTGCATCTGGAAAAGGTGGAGTTGGTAAATCAACCACAGCCGTTAATCTTGCATTAGCTTTATCAGTAGAAGGAGCCAATGTTGGTATTTTAGATGCCGATATTTATGGACCTAGCCAACCACGTATGCTTGGTGCTAACGCTAAACCAGAATCCAAAGATGGCAACTCACTTGAGCCAATCATAAGTCATAACCTGCAATCTATGTCCATTGGTTATCTGATAGAAGAAGATACTCCAATGATTTGGCGTGGCCCAATGGTTACACAGGCTTTGGAACAGTTGCTTAAAGATACTCAGTGGGATAATCTGGATTATTTAATAGTTGACTTGCCACCGGGTACTGGCGACACTCAATTGACTTTAGCTCAAAAAATACCAGTCAGCGGGGCTGTGATTGTAACCACTCCACAAGATATTGCACTACTTGACGCTCGCAAGGGATTAAAAATGTTTGAGAAAGTAAACATTCCAGTGATTGGAGTGGTAGAAAACATGAGCATCCATATTTGTAATAAATGTGGTAATGAAGAACATATCTTTGGTAAAGGTGGTGGTGTGCGTATGGCTCAAGAACAAGAAGTGGATTTCTTAGGTTCTTTGCCTTTGGATATTAAAATTCGAGCTGAAACTGATAGTGGTAGACCTTCCGTAGTTGCAGAACCAGAAGGACGTATTGCTCAAATATATGGTGAAATTGCCAGACATATGGTAGCCAAATTATCCTTGCAAGCTAAAGATTACACTACTAAATTCCCTACTATCAAAGTTGTTAATGATTAGGTGAGTATTAAATCTGACAAGTGGATTCGGCAGATGGCTGAATCCCAGCAAATGATAGAACCATTTGAGCCACAACAAGTTCGAAATGATGGGCAAGTTATTTCTTATGGAACTTCTAGCTATGGGTATGATGTACGTTGTGCTAGTGAATTCAAAGTGTTCACTAATATTAATACCACCATCGTTGACCCTAAAAATTTTGATGCTAAAAGTTTTGTCAATATAAACGCTGATATCTGTATTATTCCACCTAATTCATTTGCTTTGGCTCGTACTGTAGAATATTTTCGTATTCCTCGCAGTGTGTTGGGAATTGTATCTGGAAAAAGTACTTATGCTAGGATGGGAATTGTGGTGAATAACACTGTGATTGAACCAGAATGGCAAGGGCATATTACCTTGGAGTTTTCCAACACAACTCCATTGCCAGCAAAGATTTATGCTAATGAAGGAGTTGCTCAATTGCTGTTTTTGGAAGCAGATGAAGTGTGTGAAGTTTCTTATCGGGATCGAGGTGGCAAATATCAGGGACAAACTGGAGTTACATTGCCTAAAGCTTAAAAATTCAATAACTAGACCTTCTAGGTTTTGAAAACCTAGCAGGTCTGATTTTCATAATTACTAAAAATCTTCCCAACCATCATTGTGATCATGGTGTTCGATATTATGTTTGACATGACTATCGCTTTGTTTTTCAATGGATGTATTGTTGACTTGATGAGAAACATGTGAATCATTAATATTAAAAATGGCTACTTGTTGTCTTAGGTTTTGAGCCTGTTCTTTCATAGCCTCACTTGCTGCAGCAGCTTCTTCAACTAAAGAGGCATTTTGTTGAACCATTTCATCCATTTGTAATATTGCTTTATTAACTTGATTGATACCACTGGATTGTTCTTGACTAGCGGCGGCAATTTCTACAATTATATCACTGACTTTTTTCACTGCAATAACTATTTCTTCTAAAGTTTCTCCAGATTTATTGGCAAGATTAGTTCCTTCCTCCGCTTTATCAACACTGTCTTGAATTAATTCTTTAATCTCTTTAGCGGCTGAAGCACTGCGTTGAGCTAAAGTACGAACTTCAGTAGCAACTACCGCAAAACCTCGACCATGCTCACCAGCTCGAGCAGCTTCCACCGCAGCATTTAAAGCTAATAAATTAGTTTGGAAAGCAATTTCATTAATAACTTCTATTATATCAGTTATTTTCTTACTACTGGTATTGATTTCTGCCATTGCATTAATAGTTATGCCCACAACTTCACCGCCTTTTTCCGCACAGTTTCTAGCACTCATTGCTAACTGACTGGCATGACTGGCATTATCTGCACTCTGTTGGACAGTGCTAGTCATTTGTTCAATACTGGCAGAAGTTTCTTCCAAAGAAGCCGCTTGTTGTTCGGTACGTTGGCTAAGACTCAGATTACCTTGAGATATTTCATCAGCAGCATTAGCAACAATTTGTGATGAATGAGAAATTTGCTGCATAATCTTAGTTAGATGTGCTACAGTTGAATTAGCATCATGTTTAAGCTGGCCGAAAGTTCCGCTATAATCATTTTCAATAGTTTTAGTTAGATCACCATGTGCTAAACCAGATAATAGTTGTATTATATCTTCGAGCATAGTTTGATTTAACACGATAATTTGATTAATATTTTCACTTATAATTTTAAAGAAACCAGTTTTATTTTCTAAATTAAGACGTTCTTCTAAATTACCTTGCGAAATAGATGTTATAACTCTACTTATATCTTTTTCTAAATGTTCCTTAAGTTGAGTTTGCATATCCGCAAAAGCTTGTAATAATTGTCCAATTTCATCCTTGCTAGTTATTTTTATTTCACCATCTAAATTACCAGCAGAAATAGTATTAGAAACTTCAATTAAATGTTGTAATGGGCTTTTGATATTGTGGGTAATTAACCAAGCAATAGAAATTATAACAACCAAAGTAATCAATGCAGTTATAATTAACAACCATTTGAGTTTATCAACTGCCGCAAAAGCCTCATCTTTATCCATTTCTGTCAGCAAGGCCCAAGTTATTTTATCACTTACAGATATTGGAGTATAAGCTGTTAGGACTAAAGTATCAGTATCGTGATATTCTGGAATAATACTAACACCTGTTTTGCCAGCCAATGCCGCATTCACAATTTCATTTTCAATTTTATTAATCTTGGGATTAGCAAAAGCAGCTTTTACTGAAAAAGATTTTTTATCATGATAAGAATTAGAACGCATAAGATTGTCACTACCAACTAAATATGCTTCACCACTATTACCCAAGCCAGTTTTTTGTTGGACAATTTGATTCATTGCAATATCATTTAACTGTACTGCTACTATCATTTCAATATTGTTATCAATCATTAGCGGTTGAGCAATAAAAGCTGCTGGCTCACCATTGCTTGGAATATACGGGGCATAATCAGTTATACCAAATTGCTTAGTTTTTAATATCTCTTGGACAACTTCCCCTAAACCAGAATCAGCATATTTTCCATTGACAATATTAGATTTATAATCATCTTCATGGGCAACTGTATAGAATACTTTGCCTTGAGGATGGATCAATAACAAATCTTGGTAATTATATTCGCTGATATACTGATAAAAGAAATTTTCATCCTCTCCGCTACGAGTTATACCAAAATATTCTTCTAAATTCATGGTGACAATGATAGCCCAGTTTAAATTTGGAATTTTCAATGGTGCATAGCTAGTTATTTCGACTTGTTCGGTACTACCAATTTTGATTTTAACATCAGATTGACCGGCCAACGCTTGAGTTACATCGTCTCCAATTTTTTCTTTTCCTATAACATTTTCTTTGTCCTTAGATAATCTTTCGCTTCGATAACTGGTTTGTTCATTTATATTGCCAACTAAGTAGGCTTCTCCAGTTATACCAATTTTTTTCTGGATAATGGTATTTATCGCATCAAATGTTACAGATACAATTGAAACTCCAATGATTTTATCTTCAGATGTATAAATAGGAGCAGAAATTAAAAAAACTGGTATATTGTTAATAATAGAAAAGTCTTGGATAGTAGGTTGTTTTAATCCTTGCTGAAAAGCCTTAGTTAAAGGATTGTTTTTAAATCCGTTATCCAATAGATTTGAAGGATGATTTTGTTTTTGCGTACTATGAATAATATTTCCATTTGTTGCAACTAATAATATATTATGATAACCATATTCAGTCTTAAACTCGTCTACTTCATAGGTAAGCTCAGTTTTAATTTTTTGTTCATCGGCATCAAGTTCGTCTAAATTATATGCTTCATCAAGTTTAAAAAAATCCTCGAACATTGATAAAGTATGTGAAAAAAAAGATATATTGTGTAAATGCTCCTGAAAAGATTTTTCTATTTGCAATTTTCTAGTTTCTCTTATGTATTGCAATTTTTCAAATGCATTGCTCCTAAATATATCCACAGTATCTAGCAAAATATGCATATCATGTTTACGTTCTGTAAAGAATTCTTCTATCTGAATTTTTTTATCAGTACGAACACTTTCCAATTGAGTAAAAGCTGCTTTTGAAAGTGCATTGTGACTATTAACTATGAATATCGTGCCGGTAGCAACAAAAAGTAAAGCAATGATTAAAAAAGCTAATGATAACTTAGTGTTTATTTTCATTATATTTGTGTTAGGTTAAATTTATATGTTGAATTCAATTAAAAATCATGTATTATTCGACCATACAGCTCATGCAATAGAATTGCCATAAGTTGTTTGAGGAATGTTATTAAATATTTCCAATCATTGTGTGTCTGGTTACGCTGCACTAACCCGACCTACATAAACTGTTTTCTGGTATCAGTTATCCTTAATACTTAATTTTAATGACTTTGCCACGATTTAAACCCAAATGAATACCGCAGAGCGGTATGATGAGCATTCCCAACGAGACGTTGGGAACGAGATAAAACTCACCATTTTGAAGGTTCGGTGGGTTTCCACTTCGTTTCTATCCACCCTACATAATCACTGCCATTAAGTTAAGGGCAACCATAAAGGATTGCCCCTACGTCAAATGATGATTTGTAGGGGTTATTTCTTGTGGTTACTCCAATCAATTTCCTTAACGCAAATGACAGTGATGCTGATATATCACTTTAGTTAAACAATCGTTCTAAGTCATTAAAAATTGCTAATCCCATCAAACATAATAGCAAAGTCAAACCGATTCGTTGTAAAAAATATTCAGTATTTTCACTAACTGGACTTCTCTTAATAAATTCAATTAAATAAAAGAATAAATGTCCACCATCTAGCAAAGGTATTGGTAATAAATTAATTATGCCTAAGCTAACACTGACTAAACCTAAAAATGATAAAAAGGCTGATAATCCAATTTGAGCAGTTTTACCAGCAAATTCAGCTATGGTTATTGGGCCACTTATATGTTCATATGAAACTTGTAAAGTAAGCATTTTAACCATAACTCGCAAGCTTAATATGCTTATTTCCCAAGTTTTTTTAGTCCCTTCTATTAAAGCCTGACCTAAACCATATCGCTCAATTCCTTGATATTTTTCAGGAATTATATAACTATCGGGGCTATAAACTCCCACTCGGCCTTTACCTTCAAATTCCATAGGAGTTAAGGTCAGATGTAAACGTTGTTGATTACGTTCAACTTCTACATTTATTTTTTGGTTAGGACGTTGCTTAACATATTTTGCCCAACTATACCAGTCAGTTACCTGTTGACTATCCATAGCAATTACTTTGTCACCATTTTTTAATCCAGCTTTCTGAGCCGGGCTATCGGGCATAATTTTACCAATCGTAGCTGGTGGAGGCGGACGATATGGCTTAAAACCTAATTTTTCAAAAAAGTTACCACCGGCAATATCATCAACTGTGAAACCAGTTAAATTAGCCTTTAAATCATAGTGACGATCCTGTTCTGTGCGGATTGAATAAGTTACTGTATTATTTTCATTTAACAGTTGTTCCAAAGTTGTTTGAATGATATTATCCCAATGTAAAGTTGGTTTTTCATTCACTGCTATTATTTGATAACCTGATTGAAAGCCGGCTCGTTCCGCTACACTTTGTGGCTCAACATCGCCAACAAAAGCTTTCATTCCAGTTACTCCAACCATGTACATCATTGCATAAGCAAAAATAGCAAATATGAAATTAAATAATGGGCCTGCGAAAACTATAGCCGAACGTACTTTTAATGGTTGCCGATTGAAAGCTCGATGTGCTTCTTCTGGAGCAACTTCACCTTCACGCTCATCCAACATTTTGACATAACCGCCAAGAGGAATAGCAGCTAATACAAATTCAGTTTTGTCCTTACCAAAGCAACGAGACCATAGTGGATAACCAAATCCAACTGAAAATCGTAAAATTTTAACTCCTAAACGACGTGCAACCCAATAATGGCCAAATTCATGGACAGTTACTAAGATACCGATAGCAACTATAAAAGCTAGTGTGTTTTCTATGATTGACATGACTGAATATATGGATACCTGTTTTTTGATTTATGATGTTAATAAAATTGATGATTTTAATTATAACTTTTAGAACAGACCTGCCAGGTTTTGGAAACCTGGCAGGTCTTTTGGCCAAAAAATTTAGATTTATTTTTCCACTGGTGTAACTTGAGCTGGAAGACGCATAGTAAAAGTACTACCTTGTCCAAACTGACTTTCGACAGAAATATCTCCTCCCATAATTTGACAAAATTGTTTAGTAACTGCCAAACTTAAGCTAACATTACCTTTAGAAGCTTGCTCTATCTCAAATTGAGCAAATGCTTGAAATAGTTTTTCAATCTGCTCTTGAACCATACCGATGCCTTGGTCAATAACATGGAACATAATCCAATCCGAACCATCTATCGCTTCTCTGGTGACATCCAATGTAATTATACTTTGTTTAGAAAACTTGTTAGCATTGCTTAATAAATTAATTAAATTTTGCCGTACTTTGGTTAAATCAGCTGACATAGTACCCAAAGCCGGGTCACAACTCACTTTTAAGATATTAGAACGTTTTTCCAATAAAGGTGTTACAGTTGCTACAACATCTTGAATCATCGGAGCTATATCAAAAGTTTCCAAATATAAATCTAATTGACTAGATTCAATCTGCGACATATCAAACAAATTGTTAATTAAATCCAATAAATGGAAACTTGCACCATGTATTTTTTGTAAATCAAATAAAAACTCATTTTGTTGAAGTTCCTTAGCATCTTCTTGCAACATTTCAGTGTAACCAATAATTGCATTCATAGGAGTACGTAATTCAAGTCCCATATTGGCTAAGAATTGAGTTTTAGTTTGGTCGGCAGTACGAGTTTGTACTTTGGCACGCTTGGAATCAAGTTTGTATTTTTGAATTTTAACCCGTGCCTTTTGAATTTCTAAATGAGATTTTTCCAAATCAGTTTGAAAAAGTTTAGTTTTACCATGTAGCTTTCTTAATTTATTTTGGCATTGTTCTAACTGTTTTTCTTGTTCAACATTACTAGCAATCGTATTTTGTAAAGTTTTAACACATTCATTTTTCTCATGATTAATTTTAATCAACTTAGTTGTCACTGCTTTAAAGTCTGTAGCTAAAACTTGTAATTCAATAACAGCTTTAGGTGGAACTATAAAGGTTTGATTAGGCTTAGTAAAATTCTTTATTGATTGCCGTACAACTCGCAATGGTAAAATCAACATTTTGAAAAATATGAACATTAAAATAAACAATAACAAAATAATAAAGCCAATTATAAAAATTAAAAAACCAATACTTGACTGAGAATTATCCTTTAATTCAGAAGTTTTTTGATAACTAACCAAAGTCCAAGGTAACAATCGTAGTTTCTTAGAGGATAGAGTGTAAAGTTCTTCAGCATCATTAGGCACTTCTAAATAAGGAGTATCTTCATTAATAACATTTTTCCAGAATGGCATACTATTATCATCAGTATATAGATTGATATTTTGTCGTTCTGGAGAATTGACAAATCTGGTATCATTGGTGGTACTCAAGACTATACCTTCGTTATAATCAACTAAAAACATATAACCTGTATCGCCAAAACGTTTGTTTTCCACATCTTCAAAAAATGTATCTACCAGTATACTAATTCCAACAACTCCTTCAAAAGTTTGATATTCATACAATCCTTGGCTAAGGCTGATTAAGGTTGTTTTGGTATAATCATTATCAAAATAGATAGGGGTTATTTGCATGTCTGGTGTATGTTTACTTAAATAATACCAAGATTTTCTTGGATCGTTGGCGTAACTTGGTCTATTAATAGATTTATGGATAACATGCTGCGGCTTATTGTACCTAACAGTATCAAGTAAAGATATGTTTTTATGAGCTAACAATAACTTGCCACGCTGCTTAAAATATTGATTAGCTTTTTTAGCTTCAAACGCAATATAATTACTATAATGATTGCTGTTAAATTGTAAATTATTTGCCATCATATTTTGTAAAAATGCTACTTTTTTCTCAACATCCATATCTAAAATTGGTATGTATCCTTTTAATTGACGAACACTATTTTGAGCTAGTTCAATTTCTTTATCAAAACGTTGAGCAACATTCGATGTAACTTGTTGTAACTGTGAATATATTAATTTATTTTGTAATTTAGTTTGTTGTTTTATAAACACAAATGCAATTGACAACAAAGTTATTATAATGACTATTATAAAAAACCACAAAATAGTTTTTATACTCAATGCTTTATTATTCATAGTATTCATATTTTATATTATAATTAAGTATTAAATTTGATTATCAGTTTTTTTAGACGCAAGCATTGCGTCTCTATATAGTTTTTCAGATAAATAATTTCCCTTATAAACCTACGAAGTTTCCAAAACCTCGCAGGTTTCACACGAATGTATTTTTATGAAGTCTATACAATATCAAACAATATGTCCGATTAAAGACCACTGCTATTAAATTAAGGTCAACCATTAAAGGATTGCCCCTACGTTATATATAGTCGAGTATAAATCCTTTACCTTAAATATTAGTAACATTCTTTTGCACTGTGCATAAACAAGAACGATTATAACCCTGTTGTTGAGCCACATGTAAAGCACTGTCAGCATTAGATATAAGATTAGCCAAGGTTGTTTCAGCTTGACCTTCAGAGGAAGTTATCCCAATACTTATAGTTATGTTAAATCCTTCTGGTTTAAGTTGAATAACTTTCTGTCGAAAAGCCTCTGCAATTTTTTTACCTTTATCTAATGCACAAGGTAATAAAACCGTAAATTTTTTTCCGGCAAAACGAGCGATTAATGTTTCTTTAGGAAAATAGTTAATTAAAAACTGGCCAAACAAATGTAAAATATGATCACCTATTAAATGCCCCTGACTTTCATCAAGCCTTTCAAAATGATCAATATCAACCATCATTAAACAAACATTTTTATATTGAGAAATAAAGTTTTTACCTTGTTTAAGTAAGAATTTTTTATTATGTACTCTGGTTAAATCGTCAGTAGTTTCTAAGTTATATATGTCATTAGAATAACGTTTAATTATCTTGTATTGATGTTTAACTAATAATAAAGATTTAACTCTAGCAATCAATACTTCTTCTTTAATAGGTTTAGTAACAAAATCATTGGCTCCAGCATGAAAAATTTCAGTTTGGCATTTTTTATTATCTTCAATAGTAATAACTAAAACTGGCATTTCTTGACGAGAATAATGTAATTGAGTACGAATTGCATACAATAAATCTCCACCAGTCATTTGTCCTTCTAAGAAAAAATCTGAAAATATAATATCAAATTCTTCACTATTAGTATTTTTTAATAATTGAAAAGCATCTTCACCATTAGTAGTATGAGTTATATGTAAACCATGTCGTTCCATAAGATTTTGAGTTGTTTGGGCAGTGCTTAAACTATCTTCTACATATAAAACTTTGCCCACAATTCCAGAATGGCGTTGTGAAACATCTTTAATAAATTCGACTAAACGCTTATAACCTAAAGATTTATTAAAATAATCAGTTACTCCAGCAGAAAATCCTTCTCTTAATAAACGTCGATCTGCATCACTGGATACAACTATAACTGGGGTTAAATGTTGTTTTCCACTTTTACGAATTTCATAGCATAAATCTAATCCATCTATTCCGGGCAATAATAGCGAAGTAGTGATTAAATCAAATTTTTCTCGATGTAAATATTCCATAGCTTCTTCAGCACTACCACAAGTTACAATATAAGTATTGCTCATTTCTTTTTGTAGAATGTGGGAAATAATGGAACGTGCAACCTCAGAACGGTCTACAATCATTATACGAGAAGTTTTTTCTTTTGTTGAAGTCATTATTATTGATTATAAGATTTTTTCAAACAGTTTTAGGTTCAAAAATAGTTATTATTAAATGGAAAATATTGGTGTTTCATTATTAAGTATACTATGAGTAATCCAGTTTTTAGTTGTAATATATAAGTTAAGTTTTAAGTTAAATTGATTTTATATGGATAAATTATGTATACATATATATTTATGGAATGACTAATTTTTTAAATTAACTGTTTTATATGACAAGTATAATATGAATGTAACAGAATTTTTTTATGATGTCGATTTTTATTTAATATTAAGAGAAAAAACTTGATATAGCAATTCTTAATAAAATAATGAATAATTTCTATTGAATATCAATAATATAGAGTTAAAGCATTCAAGTGGAGTGAATAAAGTCTTATCTCGCTGCGAGACATGGAGAGGTGAAGCTTAAGATCGAGTATCTACGACTTGTGTGAGAGTTCAAAAACTTCACCATTATAATCTAATTATGCAATAAGATCATCCATTTGAAATAATTCTAAGCCTATCGTTTCAAATTTAAATATATATATTTAATCAATAAGTTTGTATAATAGGAGTTTTAAATAAAACTAAACTATAATTTTAAGTCATTTTAAACTCTATGTCAGTATATATTCCTAACCATAAACATGATATCTTCATCAGTTACGCTGACGCAGATAATCAACCTTTTGGTCAAGAGCCGGGTTGGATAACAACTTTCATTCACAATCTAACCATTCTACTAGGCAAAAAATTAGGCCGAATTGATATTTTTTCCTTATTAATGGGAACAGAATTAATTGGTTATGATGAAATAACTCCTCAAGTCGCCGACCAAGTCAGTAATTCCGTCACCCTTGTCTTAATATTATCACCAGCCTATTTAGCATCTAATTGGTGTCTTTCTGAATTAAATACTTTTTTAACTAAACAAAAACCCAGTTCAGGCCGAATATTTATAGTTGAACATGATCAAGCTGAACGCCCCCAAGAACTACAAGATTTACTTGGTTATAAATTTTGGGCTACCGATGACACTGGTAGACCATATATATTAGGTATTCCCAAACCCAATCCTGAGCAATTTGAATATTATCAAAAACTTGATGATTTAGCTCGACAACTAGCTGATAAATTAAAAAATTTAAAATCTCAACCGACTACAACCACAATTCCAAAAACAACAGTATTTTTAGCCGAAGTGACTGATGATTTAATTGAACAACGAACAACTATTAAACGTTTTTTAGAACAACAAAATATTAATGTATTGCCAAATAAATTACATTCATTTTCTAACATTCAAACATCTTTAGATAACGATTTAAAACAAACCGATCTATTTGTACAATTATTAAGTGATAAAGCTGGCAATGGTTATCCGCTATTTCAATATGAAAGAGGACAATTAAATGACTTGCCAATTTTACAATGGCGTGACCCGAATTTAAAAGACTTAACGATAATAAAAGATAATAATCACCGTACATTATTAGAAACTGACACTATAATTGCAACTGGTTTAATAGAGTTTCAAACTCATATTTTGAATCAATTAAAACCATCTGAAATTTTGGTTAAAAAAGATTCTGATATTTTGGTGTTCGTTAACGCAGCTCCTGAAGATATGTCGCTTACGCATAAAATAACAAATTTATTGGATGAAAATGAAATTGGTTATACTTTGCCAATTAATGTTTCAGAAATAACCAAATCATCCGAAATTCGACATTATTTAGAACAAAATTTGCTTACTTGTGATGTAGTTATATTATTGTATGAACAAAGTTCGCCTATTTGGGTTAATGAACAATTATTATATTGTCAGCGGATAAAAAGACGGCGTGAGCAGCCATTTAAAACAATAGCGGTTTATAAAAAATCAGCTAATCCGCCTTTGAACGTTAAATTATCCAACATGCAATTATTAGAATGTGCAACTGTTGATATTTGTCTTTCTCGGTTTTTACAGGTTATACAAACATGAGCGATTTTCCCTACCCTGGTTTACGTCCTTTTCAACGTAACGAAACCGACATTTTTTTTGGACGTGAACAACATACAGATCAATTAATAGAAAAACTACAATCTAACCATTTTCTTACCGTTGTTGGCCCATCTGGTTGTGGTAAATCTTCTTTAGTCAAAACTGGACTATTGGCCGGTTTAGAAAGCGGTTTTTTGGCCGGAGCTAGTACAAATTGGCGAGTGGCAGAATTTCGTCCCGGAGATAAACCATTATTGAGATTAGCAACAGCATTATTAAAAGAAAAAGCCTTAGAGTTGGAATATGCTGCTGACTTTAAAAAAATCTCAGAAGCTATAGCATTTTTACATGCAAGTTTATGCTGGGGACCATTGAGTTTACACGAAGTATTAGCTGATACTCCGTTACCAGAAAATACCAATTTATTAATATTAGTTGATCAATTTGAAGAAATTTTTCGGTTAGCAACATTGACAGATAAAGCTGCGGCTTTTGTAGCGTTGCTTATTGCGAGCAGTCAGCATCCCAATATTTATATTGTGATAACCATGCGTTCAGATTTTATTGGTGACTGTGCTATGTTTCAAGGTTTGCCAGAAATGATTAATCAAGGTTTATTCCTAACTCCCCGTTTAAACAGGGAACAGTTAAAAGAAGCAATTGAAGGTCCAGCCAGCATGTTTGATGGGCAAATTGATTCAACTTTGGTTAATCGACTGTTAAATGACGTAGGCAGTAATTCAGATCAATTGCCATTATTGCAACATGTGTTAATGCGAATGTGGAACTTGGCCACTCACAAGAAAAATGTTGGGTTGACAATTGAACATTATAATCAAATTGGTCAATTAGAACAGGCATTATCTAAACATGCCGAAGAAGCTTATGCAGAATTATCTGATCATCAACAGAAAATAGCAGAAATATTATTTTGTAACTTAACTGAAAGTGAAGATGGAAAATATATTCGCCGACCAATTAAATTAGGCGAAATAGCCACTCAAGCCGATATACCTTGGAAACAAGTTGCAACAGTTGCAGATGTATTTCGGAAAGCAGATCGTAATTTTATAGTTCCTCCACTTGGTCAAGATTTAGATGAAGATAGCTTATTAGATATAAGTCATGAAAGTTTAATTCGTCAATGGCAACGTTTGGAGGAATGGACTAGACGAGAAGTTGAATTTGTTACTATATATCAAAGATTAGAAGATACCGCTAAACTATGGGATAAAGGACAAGCAGCTCTGTGGGGAAGTCCAGATTTAGAAATTGCTATAAAATGGCGATCTAATAAAAATATGGGTTGGGTTAATCGTTATAGTAAAGCCCCGGAAGATAATTTTAATTTAGCTTTGAAATTTTTAGATGCCAGTGAAACTGCTCAACGGGAAAAATTAGAAGCTAAAGAAAAAATTCGTCAGCAAGAATTATATGAAGCAAGAAAACGCACAACTTGGGCAGTAATAGCTTTCTGTGTAGCTTTAATTTTAGCAACATTTGCTAGTGTCGAAAGTTATCTTGCAATTACCCATAAACAAAAAGCAGTTGAAGCTAAGTTAAGTTCCCAGTTAAATAATGCCACTTGGTTAGCCAGATTTAAGGATTATTCCACAGCTAAAACTGTATTAAAGGAAGTTAATAATTCTGAAATTCCAACAGCTAGACAACATTCATTTAAACTGTTAGATTGGTTTGTCCATTTAATGGGAGGTGAAGCAGAAGATATTTTTGCCTTGCCGGGAGAACCGTTATACACTATTGATGTCAGTGCTGATGGTAAATTTTTAGTGACTGGAGGCGAAAAGAATAATTTATTTGTATATACTACTGATAATAGTTCTAAACCTCTCCATGTTTTGGCCGGTCATAGTGAAAGTGTGTGGACAGTTAAATTTCATAACCAGTCGATTATTAGTAGTGGAGATGATAAAAGGATTATCTTTTGGGATACCCTAAGCGGTAGAAAGTTACGAGAGTTAAAATCACTGATAAATGTTAGGGCTTTAGCAATCAGTCCAGATGGTAAATATTTAGCTAGTGGTGGTGGGAATAAAGATGAATCTATAGAATCAAATGACAATTTAGATAATTTATCTATCTGGGAATTAGCTACTGGCAAAAAAATGTTTGGTTTACCCGGCCATACTGATGATATTGCTGATGGTGGTTTAGCTTTTAGTCCAGATGGTAAATATTTAGCCAGTGCTTCACTTGATAAAACAGCTCGGATTTGGGAAGTTAAAACTGGCAGATTATTGCATATATTAAGCGGCCATACCAGCACAGTAGAAAAAGCTGTTTTTAGCCCAAATAGTTCATTGTTAGCGACTTGTAGTAGTGATAAAACAGTGAGATTGTGGGAAATTGGTACAGAGCAAGTTAATGTATTATACCGCTTACAAGGCCATCAAGAAGAAGTTTATGGTTTAAAATTTATAGCTGAAGGTCGGCATTTAATATCTGCCAGTGAAGATAAAACTCTACGTATCTGGGATACAAGAAGTGGGGTATTATTGCGAGTATTGCAAGACCACGCTGGAGCAATAAATGATATAGCAACTTATAAAGATACTATTTACAGTGCCAGCTTGGATAATACTGTTCGCAGTTGGGATGCCAAATTGCCTAATCAACAAATAGTTGATAATTTACCAGATGTACCTACGTCAGTATCTATAGCTCCTCGTGGTGGACTGTTGGCGGTAGGTTTTAAAACTGGTTTATTGCAATTATATTCCACAGAAAAACTAACATTATTACAAGAAATTGAAGACGCTCATACTGATTGGGTAGTGCGACTTAGTTTTAATTCCAATGGTTCTGAATTAATATCAGGTAGTTTTGATGGTCGAGCTAAATTATGGCAAGTAAAAGACAATAAGCTGCTTAAATCCCAAGTTTTTGAAGTAGATGCTGCTGTTTATTCAGTTACATTTTCACCTGATGATAAATTAATTGCCACTTCCGATGATAAAGGTAGAGTGGGAATATTTAACATTGGAACTGACCAAAAGAATTTTTTAGACGCACATAATGGAATTGCTTATTCAGTTAGTTTCAATCATGATGGTTCTAAATTATTAACCAGTGGTTCTGACAATTATCTTAAACTATGGCAGTTTAATCAACAGAAACCTATCTGGTCAATTGATAAAAGATATGAAATTTTATCGGCTACATTTAGTGCAGATGATAAACAGATAAGTCATGTTGGACTAGATAATTTAGTGCATATTTATGAAGTAGATAAGGCCAAAGAACAATATGCTATTGGTCATACAGAAATGTTGACAAGAGCTATATTTAGCTTAGATAATAAACAAGTTATCACAGCTAGTACCGATAGCACAATTCGAGTTTGGGATTTATCGGAAACAGTTATATCACATTTATTTACCTTACAACCAACAAACGAACCATTATGGGACTTTGATTTTCGTTGTGAAGATAAAAGCTGTAAGATAGCAGTGCCTTTATTAGGAGAACGAAAGTTAGTATTATATGATTTAGGGGTAATTTATTGATAATTGTAGACCTGGCAGGTTTTCAAAACCTGCCAGGTCTTAATTTGGATTTTTGTTGAGCATTAAAAGGATATATTTATGGCAAATGAATTATGTTTTAAAAATATACATCAGGAAAATTCATGGACTTTACCAGTTTATGAAAATACTGGCGGTTATAAGGTATTACGCAAAATTTTGACAGAAAAAACTCCGCCACAAGAAATAATTGAACAATTAAAAACTTCCAACTTGCGTGGGCGTGGTGGTGCTGGTTTTCCGGCTGGCTTGAAATGGAGTTTTATGTTGTCAGTCCGTGATAAACCAATTCAAAAATATTTGGCTTGTAATTCTGATGAAGGTGAACCGGGTACTTTTAAGGACCGTGATATTTTGCGTTATAATCCTCATGCAATTGTTGAAGGAATGGCAATCGCCTGTTATACAATAGGAGCGACAGTTGGTTATAACTATATACGTGGGGAATTTAGTGAACCAATTGCTAGATTTGAAGCTGCCGTTAAAGAAGCTTATAATGCTGGTTTATTAGGTAAAAATATCTTAGATTCTGGAACTGATATTGACATTTATACCCATCTTGGAGCCGGGGCTTATATCTGTGGAGAAGAGACCGCTTTATTGGAATCCATTGAAGGCAAAAAAGGTCAGCCACGTTATAAGCCACCATTTCCAGCCGCTTGCGGTTTATATGGCAAACCAACTACAATCAATAATGCTGAAACTTTAGCTTCTGTACCAAGTATTTTGAGCAATGGTGGTGACTGGTTCTTAAATTTAGGTAAACCAAATAATGGTGGGCCAAAGTTATTTTCTATTTCTGGTCATGTTAATAAACCGGGCAATTATGAGATTCCAATGGGAACTCCATTTGCAGAATTGTTGGATATGGCTGGTGGTGTATGGAAAGACCGTAAACTGAAAGCTGTTATTCCGGGCGGTTCATCAACTCCAGTGCTTAAAGCTGATATTATGATGGATTTAACAATGGATTACGATTCTTTATCTAAAGCTGGTTCTATGTTAGGTTCAGGAGCCGTCATTGTGATGGATGATACCACTGATATGGTTAAGGTATTAGCTCGCATATCTCATTTTTACTATGAAGAATCTTGTGGACAATGTACTCCATGCCGAGAAGGAACTGGTTGGATGGCTAAAGTTGTGCAAAGGATTTATCGTGGTGATGGTCGTCCTGAAGATTTAGATTTATTATTGGATACTGCTGGTAAAATAGGTGGTAAGACTATCTGTGCATTAGGAGATGCTGCTGCTATGCCAGTTACCGCATTTGTGAAAACTTTTCGAGAAGAGTTTCAACATTATATTGATCATGGCAAGAGCATGGTTTAAGGTTTATATTAATTATTAATGGTTAGTTTCTCGTTCCCAACCTTTGGTTCACTGCCATTAAGTTAAGGACAGACACGCAGGTCTGCCCCTACAAAACACAATGTATTTCAATATTGTAGGGGCGAACCTATGTGTTCGCCCTTAACGCAAATGGCAGTGAACCTCTGGTTGGGAATGCCTGCCTTGACGCTCTGCGTCATAACAACTTTTTGAAAACTTGATAGTCGAGTATTAAGCTAAAACTTTATTTGGAGTTCAAAGCTTCAGCTTTGATTTATATTAAAAATTAAATATTTCCAAATCAGAATCTCTGGACTCCTTAATTAATTCCCTCATCCTCTAACAAAAAATCTTAACTTATTAAAATAAATGACAACATTACGTATAGCTACCCGTAAAAGCCCACTTGCATTGTGGCAAACTCATTATATTCGTGATTCGCTAGTTAAATTATACCCTGATTTGCAGGTTGAAATCATAGAGATGCTCACTAAAGGTGATAAAATTTTGGATACACCGTTGGCAAAAATTGGTGGTAAAGGATTGTTTGTTAAGGAATTAGAGCAAGGTATATTGGCTGGAGAAGCTGATATTGCTGTGCATTCTATGAAAGATGTACCAGTGGAATTTCCCAACGGTTTGACAATTTCAATAGTTATGAAGCGAGAAGAGCCTCGTGATGCTTTTGTATCAAATAATTATCCTGATTTGAACAGTTTACCTAATGGTGCTGTTGTTGGTACAGCTAGTTTACGCCGTCAATGTCAGTTGTTGGCTGTACGGCCAGATTTACAGATTCGTTCTTTGCGAGGTAATGTTGGTACAAGGTTGAATAAATTAAGTAATGGTGAGTTTGATGCAATTATATTAGCTGCTGCTGGGTTAAAACGGTTAGGTTGGGGAGAAAAAATTCGGGAGTTAATCCAGCCTCAAGTGATGTTGCCGGCTATTGCTCAAGGTGCTATTGGGATTGAGCATCGAGAGAATGATTCTTATACTCGTGAGCTTATTGGTAAATTAATTGATATTCCGACTCAACAGTGTGTTACGGCTGAAAGAGCTTTAAATGAAAAGTTAGAAGGTGGCTGTCAAGTTCCTATTGCTGGACATGCAGTTATTGAGGCGAATGAAATTAAAATTCAAGGTTTGGTTGGTGATGTTGATGGTTCGGAAATAATTAAGTCGGAAATAACCGGGCCGGTTGAATCAGCAGCTAAATTAGGAACCACATTAGCTGAACAGTTGTTGGAACAGGGAGCTGAACGGTTATTGGAAAAATGTCGGGTTTGAAAATGGTGATTTTAAAGAACTGACGTTACGCAGACAGTTCATTGGGTGTATTAAGCAAAGTGTCATATACCAATTTCAAACTTAACCTATAATTATTATAGTGTATGCGTTATCATTTAATGTACCCAATTAGCTGTGGTTAAGACAGTTGAAAGTGTAAAGTGTGATATAGGGGTTTTGGAGGTGAATGAACTTAATGGGTTTGTCCACCTTAAATAATTTTCATGTAAGTATCTATCCTAATAAAAAATTTATGTCCATCCAATCATTTACTCTAAAAAATTATCGTTCCTTTGTTGACCGCACAACTATTGAATTACGTCCTTTGACATTACTATTTGGCTATAATAGTTCTGGTAAAAGTGCGTTATTACGAGCTTTACCGTTAATTATTGATTCTCTTAAGGGACGTTCTCGTACTCCGTTAGATTTAAATTGTCCAGCCATACGTGGAAGTAATTTTAGTGATTTATTATCTACTATAAGTGGAACACAGGAACTTGATATAGAACTGTCAATTTTTGCCCATGATTTGAAATGGACTATTCGTAATTTGCCAGAACTAAAAACCCATGTTGTTTCACGTTATTCAATTGATAATTGGTTTGTGGCAGAGTTAAAACAAAAAGATATATACTTAATTAAGGCAAATGATAATTTCCAATTTAAACAAGGAATGAAATTCATTAATTCTCAAGAAGGTCAAGACTTTTATAAAAAACAAGGTATATCAATAGAAAAACTTCTTGATGCTGGACATGCTATTTTAAAAAATGGGAGTGATGGTATTTTGCATTTTCACGGATTATTGGGTGACGGGAGTGATACCTCATATGAAGATGATGATTATGACAGAAAAACTATGGCTTTTAAGGGAATATTTTATAGCATAGTAGGAACAAAAGATGATATATATAGTGAGTTAATTTTAAATAATACAAATTTCTTACAATGGTTAACTTCCATCCGCAAACCACCGTTAAGAAACAATCCATTTAAAGGAGCAGCACCAGAATATATGCAGCCTGACGGTAATGGGGCTGCTGATATTTTAGCTTATGATAGCATTTCTGATGAATCATTAATATTACCAAAAGTTTCTAGTTGGTATGAAAAAAATTTACAGCAAAAAATTGTTATAGAAGAAATGGCTGAATATTTTCAGATAAAATTACAAAAATTAAATTCACCAAGCAAAGTAAATATTGTTGATGTTGGAGAAGGATTGATTCAAGTCTTACCTGTATTAGTTGCTGGTGCGATGGCAAGTAAAGGTTATACTAACGTTTTAGCAATAGAAGAACCAGAATCTCATCTTCATCCAAAACTACATGCAGCATTAGCAGAATATTTTTTTGAAATAGCTAAACAGGAAGAACCACCAAAAGTATTGCTTGAAACTCATTCTGAAAATTTTTTGTTACGAACTCAACTTGAAATTGCACAAGGCGAACTTGATCCAGAATTAGTGATGGTATATTGGGTGCGTCAGTTAGAAGATGGGCGAAGTGTTGCTGAACCAGTTACTTTTGATGAAAAAGGCCGACCACAAGGTGAATGGCCAAGAGATATTTTCTATACAGATGTGGAATTGTCCCGTCAATTAGTTCAAGAACGGCGTAAACATTCATGAGAGTTATTTTAGAAACAGAAGTATTTACTTCTCAAAAAATCAAACAACTTGATCTAATTGCATTAATTAAATTCGGAATTGATGAACGTCATTTAATTCAAGTAAAATTTCCAGATTCAGTAGAAGTACATGATTGGCTTAATAAGCAAAGTGATGGTATTCGTGAAGAGTGTGAATTATCTTTTGATTCAGGTTATCGTTTGGATAGTGATGGATATGGTAAATTTTCACCATTTACTATAAAAGTTGGTTGTGTTAAAGAACCGCAATGGAATCAAAAAGAACCATTTCTGCCTTTAGATATAGCTCTTGAATTTTTAACTCAGCCTTTTGTTATTTTTGTTGAAAATCGGCGTAATGATTCAGCATTTTTAAGAGCTACTGCTACTGGCTGGCGAAAACAAGAACTAGAAAAATTGTTAAAGAAAGAATGGGTTAAATTTGAAGCTGGTGGTGGTATGGGTGAGATTTTAAAATATGCTGAAGAAATCGCAGAATATCCAAAAAAATATCTACGTCATTTTGTTTTATTTGATAGTGATGCTAAAAAACCAAAAATGATTGATAAAAAATCTCAAAAAGTTAATCAATTTTGTGAAGAAAAATTTATTGCCCATCATCAATTAAAACGTAGGGAAATAGAAAATTATTTGCCAATTTTTGCACTTCGGGAATGGACAAAACTACCTAATAAGGAACCTAAAGATTCAAGAATAAAAAAAGTTAAAGCTTTTGAAGAACTTTCTTTAAAACAACGCCATCATTTTGATATAAAAAAAGGATTTCAAGGGGATTTTAAAGCAGATAAAAAAGAAATGTCACAAGAAAAGGAATATCAGCTTGTTGGTGACTTTTACCAGAATGTATCTATTGAGGTTAGGGATATTTTAGTAAAAGGCTTTGGAGGCAATATTGCTGAACTTTTTAAAGAAAAAGATTTTTTAATCAAGGAAGAATGGTTACATAAAGACAAAAGCCTAACTTTAGAACTAAATACAATGTTAGAAAGACTTTTATCATTAACATAACAATTACAACTTATGAATACTCAGAATACTTCAATATCAGAACCACAAATTAAATATTTATATCAACTACTTGACCAAATTGAAAATGGTAAATTATTTGTATCCAAATTTCAACGAGGTTTTGTTTGGAAAGATGATCAACGTTTAGACCTGTTGCGAAGTATTAAATCAGGTATTCCAATAGGTAGTCTCCTACTTTGGGAAACAACTCAATATAATTTACTCATTTTTGATAAAATTGGTGGACTTGTTGTACCTCCTTCCCCAAAATTAGGTTCTGAACGAGCTTATTTACTAGATGGTCATCAAAGGTTATCAACTCTTTTTGGTAGTCTCAAACGTCCAACTGATAAGTCTTTAGAACATAAAACCAATATCGTTGATGATATAAATTGGAGAATATATTATGATTTAGAAAATGAAGATTTTCTCTTATTAAAAATACGTGACAATCCTAAAATTAATTGGATGCCGGTTAATGTATTATTAGATAGTCTTGCTTTATTAAAATTTTTACGTACATTAGAAAATGATGAATTAATTCAACGTGCTGATCGGCTTGCAAAAACGTTTATAAGTTACAAAATACCCTTAGTTGTTGTTGAAACAAATAATATAGAACATGCAACTACTGCTTTTCAAAGAATTAACAGTACCGGTAGTCAAATGACTAATGTTGACATGGTAGCAGCACTTAGTTGGAGTGAAGAATTTGATTTAAAAGAAAAGATACAAGAAGTTCAGGAAAAATTAGCTGATGTTGATTGGGGAACTTTAGATGAAAAATTAATTTTATCTGCTTGCAAAGCTGTTTTAGGACTAGAAATTTATAAAGCAAATACTGATGAAACTAGTAAAAGAATAAAGGAAAAACCAGAAATTATTGATAAGGTCACTGATAACTTTATTAAAACTGCTAAATTTTTTCAAGAGTGTGGTATTTATTCACCACAAATGTTGCCTTATAGTTATCAAAGTGTACTTTTAGCAGAAGCTATTAGAACTAACTTACCTTTTAATAGTACAACTTCTCAAGAACTAAAAAACTGGTTATGGCGAACTGCTTATATTGAAGAATTTAGTGGTATTAATGAAGCAAGTATGCAAAGAATACTCGAAGATATTTTATCTATTGCTAATGGAAAAAATTATGAAATTGCCGAATTAAAAGAAAAAATTTCACCATTTCCCAAAAAGTTTAACTTTAGAGCATCACGTGCTAAATTACTTGCTTTGAGACTAATGGAACTTAAACCACAATATATTAATGGAAAGCCATTTGAAGCAGGAACGTTATTAGCTTCACATGGTCGTTATGCTATATTACGCCTAATTTCTCGTAATTCGTCACCAGAAAATTGTTTCATTGTTAAACCACAAAATTCTTCTAAATTTAAGAACTATTTATTAAATCCACTAGAAACTTGGGATAAAGATTTTTTACGTAGTCATGCTATTTCTGAAGATGCTGCACAAGCGTTGAAACAAGACGATTACGAGACATTTCTTTCAGAACGGAGACAAACTTTGATTGAGTTGGAAAAATCATTTATTGAGCCATTAGGACTTGACTATGATTCTGAATGATATTAACAATATTTATTGGTGCATAGCAAGTTCGTTTGGTATATTAAGCAAAGCTCCATACACCAAATCCCAAATTTAATCATAATTATTAAGAGATTTCATAATACTAACGGAACTTTCATATCCCGTTAGCTATTCAATTCCTCATCAAAACCTGTTATTATTTATCTCAACATCTCCTATCTTATTAGGCAACTCTCCCACACTTTGATGAGCTAAAGAAATAATTAAGCAGCACTGAAAATTTTATGAATACACTTAATTTAACAATACTACAAGAAAAATTATCTCAAGTAATTGATAATGTATTGCAAACAGGAATTCCAGTTGAAATTGAACGTAATGGCCGTAAAGTAATGATTATTGAAGTGAAATCCCAACAATCAGTTACAGAAAGGTTAAAGATACATCCTTTATTTACTGATAATATAAATTTTGACACGCCAACGGAATGGGAATGGAACGAAACGAAAAACCTATAGTTTATGTAGATACTCATATCGTTACTAGAATGGTGGCTGGAAAACTGAATGACTTAAGTCAAAAAGCAATAGAATTATTGGATAATGGGAACTTATTTTACTCACCAATGGTAGAGCTTGAATTACACTACCTCTATGAACGAAACAGAATACCTTGTACACCTGATGAAATTCTTTCTTATCTACCTACTTAAAAAAGCTTTTTTACAAGTAAGCAACACAGCCTCTTAATAAAATAAATATTTTGTCAATGCGTAAGTTCTATTCAGATAAAAAATCCCTTTAATTATCAAAATCCAGTGAATGAAATTATCATTGATTTGTAGGGATTACCAATTCTTTTTAATGGGAGCATCTGTAAGCTCTTTTATGGTTTTTGACTTAAAAAATATTTTATTGTAGTATAATGATTGTTGTTGGAAAATTATTGCAAGTTATAATTATAAAAGATATTGAAAATACTACCAAATATACTTAGCAACTTAATTATTTTATGTTTTAAACAATACTTTTGTCACAAATACCTATAATTAGCATAGTTGTTATGTAATATATTGAAAATACATTAAATTAACTTTTATGCAAATTAAAATGTATAGAAAAATAAATATTTGGATTTTATATAATAAAGTTCATAACTACAATTGTTTATATGTGATTTTGACGAAAGGTATTGTTAAATAAAATTACTTTCAAACGAGTATAATGATATATGAAACAGATATTCATTTATTTTTTGGCCATTATGTTTATGAATAGTTGTGCATCTAAACATAAAAAAACTGAAGAAGAACTAAGTAATTTACGTTTTATGGATGCAGATACTTTTGATAAAAATCTTTCTGAATCCATGATGGTTGATACGAAAACTATAACTGTATCCATGATAGGAAAAGTATCAATTAATAATATGCCAAAACGATTGAGTAAATGGTTAAGCATAATAACAGCTAAGAATGGACAGGTCGATTTTGAACCAACTACACCGCTTAAACCACCAGTCAATGAGAGGACTACGGGCAGTCTATCTGTTGGTGCAATTATAGGAATATTACCCACCGCTTATGATTTTTTAAAAGATGAATTGTCTTATGGTTCAGCTATTAATTATAACGCTGTCCTTTACTACCAACCTAATAATGGTTTATTAGAAAGAATATCATTTATCAAAAAAAATGAATAAAATGTTGTTTTTTACCGTATTGTTTATTACCACAACAGCAAATGCCGATGATTCCTTCACTTCATTTGCAGTTGGTGAATATGCAGGTCAACAGAAATATACTAATAACCTAACATTAAATAAACGTCTGACAATTTTAGATGCGGATGAATTAGAAGTTAATATTGTTGGTAAGACAGAAAAATGTTGTGATTATATAACTATTTATGCTGATAAAAAATTCAAATTTAGTGGTGTAATTAAAAAACGTCTTGTTGTGCAAGGTCCTTCAATAAAAGTGATTTTTAAATCCGATGGACGTACTACCGACAAAGGAGTATCAGTTAAAATAACCACTCGTTTGCCGGCTAATATATTTAATGATATAAAGAAACAGTTAATAGTTGCCATCACTAAAATATTGAAATATGGTACAAATAATATTTATTTAAAAATTAATCGTAATTTACAAACTCTTAAAAAATTACATGCAACAGTTAAAACAACTAAAGAAATAAATTTAATACTCAATGAAGTAATTAATGAATTAATTGTTATTGGACAAACATACAAGGAGATTGCTACTATGAATTCAGATATTATGCGGATACATCAACAACAATTTGAAATTATTGAAAATCTTAAACAAGAAACTTCATATAACATTGACAAAATTCAACAAAAACATCAAGAATATCAGACTTTACTTAATGATACTCAAACCAACTTAAAAATGCTTGATGATTCTGTGGAAAAACAAAAACTTACTTTCTCTGTTAATGGCTATAATGCTATTATGCAAACTTTGGTCGAACAACAACAAATTTGGGATAAATTCTATAATGAGCAAGAGACTATCGCAAATAAACTAACTAACCATTCCCAAAAAATTAAACTATTGCTCCATGTACTAGGAATTAATGCTCAAATTTATAAACAATCTGCTAATGTAGCTTTATTACGCAAACCTTCTGTATTAAAATTGGATAATTTAATCGATCTACCTGAATTACAGAATATCATTAATGACCTTGGAATAAGTGAAACTGATATTTTGGAACAGTTAGAAAAAATTAAGCAGGCTGATTTGTAATATGCTTGCTCTTTATACAGAATATTTTTGGTTATCTGAATTAATAAAGTTAAAAATCAATTTTCGTTAACTAAAAAATTCTGAAGTCTTTGGAATATATTATTTATAGGAATATTATGCAAATACAAGAAGTATTAACTCAAAAAACAAGTGGTATTTTCTCTATTGAAGCTACTAAAACTATGTTATCTGCTGTTAAAGAAATGTATAAAAAACGGACAGCAGCTTTGTTAGTACAGTCTGAAACTGGTGAAACAGTTGGAATACTTACAGAACGAGATGTTTTAGGTTTTTATGCCAAACAACAAGGTGATGCCAATCAAATCACTGTTGCAGAAGTTATGACTAAAAAGTTGTTTGTAGAAACTTTAGATTCAACAGTTGATAAAGCTGAGTTCATCATGACTACTAAAAAAATCAGACATTTGCCTATAGTAGATGACGGAAAAGTAATCGGTATCGTTTCCATTGGAGATTTGGTCAAAGCACAACTACAGGAAACTGCGGTAGAAGCTAAATCTTTAAGTGATTATATTGTCAGTTAATTTTTTTCCCATCAAACTTAATTTCTTTTTAAGAGGTAGGCATTAAGTCTACCTTTAATTACAGAACAAATATTACAAAAAATTTGGTTAAGACGTTGACCCAAAGGCAATTATCTAATCTATCTAAAATGTCTAATAATATTGACAAACTCACTGTTAACCCATGGTAATAGAGGCGATGGGACGGGGAGTTGCTTTATGTGTGGAGTTGTCCGATAAAACAGGACGTGTTGGAGCAAATAACCGTTTCGCTGAAAAATTGATTAGTTCACGGAATATGGACGTTCCGTAGACATCATGAAATTTCTGCAAAATTCCTTACACCAAAACTTTATTGACTTCTATGGTAATTTTTCATTTCGAGTCTATTAGGAATAACTCTATGCTCTAACATGTCAAAAAAACCAACAACTGCTCCCACACATGCACCAACCATAAGTAAACCTACAATTTCAAATACCATAGTTTCACTGCCAACACTAGGTGTTAAAACTCCAAAAAATAACAACATCATTAAAGTTGCACTGACAATGGCAATACCAGTTAACATACCAAAAAATGCTCTTATTGATGCTCTGATCAATGCAATAATTATTTTTCCAATAAGTTTTTTTATTAACATTTTTCTATCCCTCTACCAATTTATTTGATAAATATGTGATAATATTGAATTTGCTACCTGATTAATAATCAGCAAAAAATAGGCCAACAGTTAGCTATCCTTGCATAAGGTGTGATTTACTTGGTTATTATTATCTAGTTGATATGTATGGAATAAATTTGATAAACATGGTAATATAATATTTTCACCCATCCAGATAGTTATTAGGTTTTAAGTTATACACTCATTAAATAGAGGAAGTTATGAATCGAAATGCGAGTTTTTGGAATAATAAATGGCGGCAATCTCCTATTACTTATACTGGTAGGGCTTTACGAGGAAGTACTGAACGAATTGTTTGTGATGTTAAATGTTTTATTACTCCAAACGATACTATATTAGATGAAATAATTCGTGATTATCGTCTTCGGAAATCTACTCATAATGATACTGCACATGCAGTTCAAAAATTTGTAGTTAATTTTCTTGACTATGTTGGAGATGATGACGCAAGTGAATGTCCAGAATTTTGGTTATTTCCTTTTGAAACTCTGCAATCTGGTGTAGGTGATTGTGAAGACGGTGCTATTTTAATAGCAAGTTTAATGCTTAAAGCTGGAATTCCCGCTTATAGAATTAAAGTTGCTGCTGGTTATGTACAAGCATCTCCCACCGCTCCACAAGGAGGACATGCTTATTGTGTTTATCTAGCTGACAGAAGTTATGGTAATCAAGATTGGGTTGTTTTGGATTGGTGCTATTATGAAGACTCACGTATAGCTCCAGAAGATAAACCTTTAGC
The DNA here is from genome assembly GCA_030378105.1 of Candidatus Halobeggiatoa sp. HSG11. Lineage (GTDB taxonomy): Bacteria > Pseudomonadota > Gammaproteobacteria > Beggiatoales > Beggiatoaceae > DRQV01. The sequence goes on from JAUCGL010000007.1 coordinate 53,297, forward strand.
AAGAAGAGGTGGTTATCGAGGTTGCTACAAAGATATTTGGTTCACATTTAATAATGAATTCTCTTGGAATCAAAGTAGTTTGGAAATTGATGCTCGGCGAATAAGTAGAGGTCAAGCTGAAGCAACTGGCAGTTCAAGTGGTGTTATTAAACAGGAAAATCCAATCACAGCAGTTATGGATAACATTAAAGCAAAAATTAAGAATTAATTATGTGTTTATCAGATATTTTGGAGTCCAAAGCTTCAGCTTTGACTTAATTATCAAAATTCATAGCTTTTGTGTGAAACCTGCGAGGTTTAAGAAACCTCGTAGGTTTTAAGTGAAATTATTTATCTGAAAAACTATAATTAAAAATATGTTGAATGTGTTGAAGCACATCATCATACTTAATTTAAATAGCTTTCTATGTAATATCAGTTATTTATTAATAAGGAATCAAAAATGTCTCAATGGTTCATGATAACCTTAGTTGGTAAAGACCAAACCGGAATCGTTGCCAAAATAACTACAGCTTTATTTGACAACAATTGTAATTTAGGCGAAGCTTCCATGTTACGTTTAGGCGGAAACTTTACTGTTATGCTTATGGTAAGTTATGATGGAAAAGTGCAAAATTTAACCACATTTTTACAACCAATTTCTGATAGTTTGCAGCTACAACTACACATAGATGCGATTGATGGACAGTTACATCATCACCAACAACCTAATTTACGAATCAGGGTACATGGAGCAGATAGAACCGGAATTGTTGCTCAAGTAACCACAGCTCTGGCAGAAGTCGGGTTTAATATCCTTGATTTAGAATCTGATGTTGGAGGAACAGATAATAAACCTTTTTATGTAGTAGATATTGAAGGAATTGCCACAAATGGCATTGAACCAGTAGAAACCGCTATGCAAGGTTTGTTAGGAAACGAAATAGAAATAAAACTTGAACCAATTGAAACGGTAATGATGTAAAATGGCTGTACTTGATTTATTAATTTATCCAGATTCACGTTTAAAAACAATTTCTTCTCCAGTAGAGTCATTTGACAAAAAATTGCTAGATTTTATTACCGATTTGGAAGATACCATAGCTGCTGCACCGGGTAGTGTAGGAATTGCTGCTCCCCAAGTTGGTGAATTTAAACGTATTGTTATTGTTGATGTTTCTACAAAAGCAAATATTAAACATCATGGCCATTTAAGACTGATTAATCCTGAAATTGTTCATTGGAAAGGTTTTGCAGTTGGTCGTGAAGGTTGTATGTCAGTACCTGATTATATTGGCAATGTGGTTCGGGCAAAAAATATTAAATTGTTAGCGATGGATGAATATGGAATTCAACATGAATATGAAATGACTGGTTATGAGGCTCGTGCAGTTCAACATGAAATTGATCATTTAGAGGGGATGTTATTTTTGGACCGTTTGGTTAGTCGCCGTCATGATTTGTTGCAGCGTGAAAATAGACATCTTTCCTAAATAAGTATATATACTTACTTAACTGAGCTTGCCGCAAAAAGCTTTTATATTCCACCGATTTCATCGGTGGCTATTCATATTCAATCCTTTCAGGATTTGAACACCCCAACGGGGTGAAACTTGAATAGCCATAGGCGAAACCTATGGAACAAATTAATTAAAATGCTTCTGCGTCAACCATCAGTTATTTAGGAAAGATGTCTATTATACACTTTTTTTGATTTACCTGTAGATAATGAGAAGTTAAAAACTTTCGTTCCTAAACAATTAAATTGGTAAATAAATACTAAAAGCACTCCCTTTGCCAAGTTCACTATTAACTATAATTTCGCCTCCCATCATCTCAGCAAAATGTTTAGTGATAGAAAGTCCTAAACCAGTTCCACCATAACGCTTAGTTATAGAAGATTCTGCTTGGGAAAACGAATTAAATAATTTACCTTGTTGTTCATCAGTCATACCAATCCCATTATCAATAATACAAAAAACAATCTGCTCCATATTAGCAATTTGTTGATGTTCTACTTTAAAAGTGATAATACCATTTTTCGTAAATTTAGAAGCATTGCTCATTAAATTAAGTAACATTTGCCGTAATTTGGTAACATCAGTTTGTATATCTCCCAAATTATTACAACATTCAAGTTGTAAAACATTACAATTTTTTTCAATCAATGGCTGAATAGTACTGGCAATTTCTTCAATAAATTCTGCAACATCAACTGATTCTATAAATAATTCCATTTTGCCAGCTTCAATCTTAGACAAATCCAATACATCATTAATTAATTTCAATAAATGTTGTCCAGCTGAATTAATTTTTTGTAGATCAGATACGCAGTTTTCTTCTCCTAAATCTTCGGCTTCCTCTCGCAATAATTCACTATATCCAATAATTGCATTAAGAGGAGTTCGTAACTCATGGCTCATATTTGCAAGAAACTTACTTTTTGCTAAATTGGCATCTTCAGCAGTTTTTTTGGCATATTGTAAATCATTTTCTATCTTTTTACGTTCTATAATTTCTATGGTAAGCATCTGATTAGTTTTAAGTAATTCTATAGTACGATCATTTACTTTTGTTTCCAACTCTTGTTTATGTTGACAGTCTTGTTCAATAAAGCGTAAGTAAGATTTAATTCTGCTAATTAATTGTGGAGTATCAATTGGTTTGGTTAGATAATCAGCAGCACCAACAGAAAATCCTTTTTGACGAAATTCTTCGCTTTTATAAGCAGCGGTCAAAAAAACTATTGGTATATGATGATTTTTTTTACGAGAACGAATAGCTTTTGCAGTTTCAAAGCCATCCATTGTGGGCATTTGAATATCAAGAATAATCAAATCTATTTTAGTTTCTAATAATAACTCTAAGGCAGCCATTCCAGACTGTACTGCTAAAATATTAGCATCAATATATTCTTTAATTATAGTTTGCAACGTAAATAAATTATTTTTATTATCGTCGACAATTAGGATGTTAAATATGTTATGTTGTGACATAGCTTATTATATTTAATAAATATTCATAAGATTAGTTTATAAATAATTTTAACATATAATGCCTTTATCAAAAAATCGCTAATCCCTATAAATAAATGTGGTTTTTGTTAAATCAATATCTTATAGGTATGGGAACAATCATTTAAAATATCCTATTTAAGTGATTAATGAGTTAAATCTATTTTCATATGTTGGGGTATAGAATCTGATTTTGTTGTATAAATACCATCTTTGGTTATTTTATTCTTTGAGTTTTTTAGCAATTCTTAATTATGAATGCTTAATTCTTAATTAAAATCTATAAAAATATCAGATTCTTGCTTAATATAACTGTGGTTTATCCAATTTTATCTGGACATACGCTGCGAGACATGGAAAGGTGAAGCCGAAATTGAGTAGTTTGCGACTTGCTGTGAGGGTTCTTAAATTTGAAGAAATAGTTAATCGGAGCGGTATTTCTTGAAAGTTTGAACAAGATCACCGTTTACGTTATGGGGGAGTCAGTGGGATGGAGCTGCTTCAGTGCGGAATCGCCCGATGAGACCGGACGTGTCGAGACACTGCCATTAAGTTAAGGACAACCATAAAGGATTGCCCACAAGATGATGATTTGTAGGGTTTATTTCTTGTGGTTACCCCAATTAATTTCCTTAACTTAATGGCCAGTGCTCCCTGCTTAACACAAATGGCAGTGAGGTTATACTTCCCTACCTCTATAGGTAACGATATAAAAAGTTGGATAAAATCGTTTTTTTAAACTACTCAGCTACATAACTGTCTTCCAACAACTTTGCTTGAGCAGCCGCTAAACGAGCAATAGGAACTCGTGGTGAGGAACAAGAAACATAATCTAAACCAACATAGTTACAAAAATGAATTGAACCCGGATGACCGCCTTGTTCACCACAAATACCAACTCGTAAGCCGGGACGACTCTTGCGACCCCATTCCACTGTCATTTTCATCAACTGGCCAACACCTTCCACATCCAATACCTCAAATGGATTATCCTGTAAAATACCAGATTCATTGTATAAAGGTAAGAATTTATTTTCAGCATCTTCCCGTGAGAATGAGAAGGTTGCTTGAGATAAATCATTAGTTCCAAATGAGAAAAATTCAGCTACTTTAGCAAGTTGACCAGCTCTCATGCAAGCTCGAACCACTTCGATCATAGTACCAAACTCAAATTTAAGTTCAATTCCATATTCTTGTTCAACTTCCTGCTTAGTCGTTTCAACTATCTCTTTAACTCGTTTTAATTCCTCGGAAGTAACAACTTGCGGAATCATTATTTCTGGATGGATAGGTATGCCTTCTTTCATACATTCAGCAGTTGCTTCCAACACAGCCCGAATTTGCATGGTATAAATTTCTGGATAAGTGATTCCTAACCGTACACCACGATGTCCAAGCATAGGATTAACTTCATAAAGCTCTCGAACTTTTTGCAGCATCCTCTCTTTTTTGGTAATCACTTCATTAACCATCTCTTCACCCATTTCATCAAATGGTGATGGTAATGGAGTCGGTAAATCTGCTAGATTGTTCTGACTTAAACGAATGGAGCTTAATAGGTTAGCAACCCCTTTCACTGTGCCACGCAACTGTTTTAAGTTTTCCAACTCATCAGTCAATTGCATTTCAGTTGGTAAAAATTCATGCAAAGGTGGGTCTAACAAACGAACAGTGACCGGGCGTGGAGCCATAGTTGTAAATACAGATTTAAAGTCAGAACGTTGAATTGGTAATAATTTATTCAATGCTACTTCACGAGCTTCTCTGTTATTGGCCAAAATCATCTCGACAACAATTGGCAGACGGTCAACATCATTAAACATCCGTTCAGTTCTACATAAACCAATGCCCATTGCACCATATTCGATAGCTTTTTCAGCAGCATCTGGAGTATCGGCATTAGCCATAACTTTCAAACGTGCAACTTCATCAGCCCAACCCAACAAAACTTTTAATTCTTCAGAAAATTCTGGCTCAATAGTAGCTATTTCACCTTCGTACACATTACCATTACTACCATCAATGGTTATCACATCGCCTTCAGATAAAACTTTATCACCAATAACTGCCCGTCTTTCTTTAGTATCAACTGTGATACCTTCCGCACCAGCTACACAGGCTTTACCCATACCACGAGCAACAACCGCAGCGTGGGAAGTTTTACCACCACGACTAGTTAAGATACCTTGTGATTTAAAAAATCCATGAATATCTTCTGGTTTAGTCTCTTCCCGTACCAGAATAACTTTTTCTCCAGCTTGACCTAATATTTCAGCCCGATCAGCATCAAAGATACATTTACCACAAGCTGCTCCCGGTGAAGCTGACAAACCTTGAGCAAGAGGTACTGCATTATTATTTGGGTCTAAGCGTGGGTGAAGTAATTGGTCCAAATCATCTGGATTCACTCGCAACAAAGCTTGGTTTCTGTCAATTAAACCTTCATTAACCATTTCTACTGAAGTGCGAACCATTCCAGCCGCATTCATTTTACCGTTACGGGTTTGCAAGCAATATAAAGTACCTTTTTCTATAGTATATTCATAATCTTGAACTTCATGATAATGATTTTCTAACTTATTGCGTAATTCGACTAACTCATTGTATAACCTTGGCATTTCTTGCTGCATTTCTTGCACAGGTTTCGGAGTGCGAATACCAGCAACCACATCTTCACCTTGAGCATTGACAAGATATTCACCATACATTTCATTCTCGCCAGTACCCGGATTACGAGTGAAGCCAACTCCAGTAGCACAGTCATTGCCCATGTTACCAAATACCATTGATACCACATTAACCGCAGTACCGTTAGCCATTGCTTTGGTTATATTAAATTCACGCCGATAGTCAACAGCTCGTTTTCCAGACCAAGAACCAAACACAGCTTTTATTGCAATGTCTAACTGTTCATAAACATCTTCTGGAAATGGTTTGCCGGTTTGTTCACGGACAACTTGTAGGAATAACTCACTGATTTCTTTAAGTTCTGCTACGCCTAAATCAACATCTGCTTTGGCTCCAGAATTTTTCTTAATTGCTTCAAAATGTTCATCAAAATGTTCATCTTCAATATTCAGTGCAACTTTACCAAATAATTGGATAAAACGTCGATAAGCATCATAAGCAAAACGTTCGTCATTAGTTTGTTTGATTAAGCCATTTAAAGTTTGAGAGTTAAGTCCCAAATTTAAAATAGTGTCCATCATTCCCGGCATGGAGATTGAGGAACCAGAACGCACCGAAACTAATAGTGGATTATCAGCACCTCCAAATTGTTTACCACTATCAGTTTCAACTTCTTGCATGTGCTGTTTAACACCATCCATCAAGCCATCTGGCAAAGTACCTTGCTCAAGATATTGCAAACATGTTTCAGTGGTTATTACAAAACCCGGCGGTACATTAAGCCCAATTTGAGTCATTTCACATAAATTTGCACCCTTACCACCTAATAAAAGCTTATCTTTTCCATCCCCTTCTTTATAGGAATAAATATGTTTATCTGTCATTAAAAACTCCCGTAAAAATTTAATTTAAGTAGGTTACTGTATATTATCTGTTTATAATAACACAATCAAAATTATTCTTGATAAATTTATTTTAGTATATAAAAATGATTTATTATGACTTATAACATAATATCTGTATTTCACAGTTAGCAATCAACAGAACAATATCCTGTCATTTAACAAATTAATTTGCATTTTTAATCCAAAAAGATTATATTAAATATATATTTACCATTATATATTCTAAATATAGTATATTGAAACAATTGATTATCTGAAATCTACCTATTTTCTTAATAATGGTATTGTACTTTATTATTTGTATAAGTTATAAGCTCATATAAATAAAAATGTACTTCAATTTAAGCATCTTTCATATTCAAAAGTAGTGGCAGTTGTTTCGAGAAATTCACAAAGTAGTGACAATTTCAAAAAAAACTACTAAAAACCTACTAGGTTTAACAGTGAAAGATGCCTCAATTTGTTATCCCAACTTTCCAATTAATTACAGGAGCAAAAAGTTATATGGCTGGTGAAAATGTATTAGATATGATCAAAGAACATAACGTTAGTTTTGTTGATTTACGTTTTACAGATACTAAAGGTAAGGAACAACATGTAACTGTACGTGCTAATACTGTTGACGGTGATTTTTTTATTGACGGAAAAATGTTTGATGGTTCATCTATTGCTGGTTGGAAAGGTATTAATGAATCCGATATGATTTTGATGCCAGAACCTGATACAGCAGTTGTCGATCCATTTGCTGATGAAACAACTTTAAACTTGCGTTGTGATGTTATTGAACCTAATACTATGCAAGGTTATGAACGTGATCCGCGTTCTTTGGCAAAACGAGCCATAACTTATCTACAATCCACAGGTATTGCTGACACTGCTTATTTTGGCCCAGAGAATGAATTTTTTATCTTTGATGATGTACGTTGGGGATCGGATATAAGAGGTTCTTTCTGCAAAGTAGATTCAGAAGAAGCTGGTTGGAATTCAGAAAAATTATATAAAGATGGTAACTTAGGCCATCGTCCTTCTCTTAAAGGTGGTTATTTCCCAGTTCCACCAGTTGATTCTCAACACGATATTCGCTCTTCCATGTGTTTATCTTTGGAAGAAATGGGAATTCCAGTTGAAGTTCATCACCATGAAGTTGCTACTGCTGGACAGGGTGAAATTGGAGTTGCTTTCAATACTTTAGTTAAAAAAGCTGATGAAGTCCAAATCCTTAAATATGTTGTGATGAATATTGCTTATAGCTATGGTAAATCAGCTACATTTATGCCAAAACCATTGGTTGGTGACAACGGTAATGGTATGCATGTCCACCAGTCTCTGTCTAAAGATGGTAACAATATATTTTCTGGTGATAAATATGGTAATCTGTCAGATGAAGCTTTATATTATATTGGTGGTATTATCAAACATGCTCAGGCTATCAATGCTTTCACTAATGCCAGTACCAATAGTTATAAGCGTTTAGTTCCCGGATTTGAAGCTCCAACTTTATTAGCTTACTCCGCTCGTAATCGTTCTGCTGCCATACGGATTCCTTATGTTTCTAATCCTAAAGCTCGCCGAATAGAAGTACGTTTCCCAGATTCTACTGGTAATCCTTACTTTGCTTTCAGTGCTATGTTAATGGCTGGTTTAGATGGAATTCAAAATAAAATTCATCCGGGTGAAGCGATGGATAAAGATTTGTATGACCTGCCGCCAGAAGAAGAAAAAAATATTCCAACCGTTTGTTCATCTTTAGAACAAGCTTTAGAAGCATTGGATAATGACCGTGAATTTTTGGTGCAAGGTGGTGTATTTACAAAAGATGTTATTGATGCTTATATAGAATTGAAAATGGAAGAAGTAACTCGTTTGCGTATGACAACTCATCCAATTGAATTTGATATGTATTATAGTTTGTAATAACTAACCTATTCTCAAGTTTTTTATAAATTATTAATTTCAAATAAAAGTTCTCGTTCCCAATAGTTGGAAATATTTTTTGTAATACTCTTAAAATGGAATGTCTGAGTATTTTGAATGCGTTTCCAACGAAGATATTGGGAAAGCCACGTTAATCATGAAATCAATTCTAAATTTGGGGAAAAATATTACGATTTCTAATTTAACAATAAATTTTAATCAATTACTTAAAGGTTTCCCCAAATTATTTAATTAGCTCTCTGATAGCCACCAAACAAAGGTTTATGAACTTAAGCATTTGCAAGTACCGATTTTAACTCATTTTTTATACGTTCTGCACCTCCAATCTGTGTCAACTTCTGAAGAATAGAAGCAATTTTTCTATTTTCAAGAACACCTGCAACAAATTGTTGTTTTTCTGAAAGTGATTTTGCACTATCTGAAACTCCAGGTGGACAAGCATTCATCAAAATATAGGCACAATAAACAAGGTAAACATGCGATTCAATCGAAGTAAAATGTTTTGCTGCAACATCTTCGAAGCCAAGATTCATTTATAACATGTTTGTGAAATATTTCGATTTTCCATCGAATTTTATATCCTCTCAAAATTTGCTCGGGAGTGGCAAATAGATTACTACAAACAATTACACTTGCATCAAAAATAAGAAATATTTTCCAAGGAAGACCTTTTATACTTTTAATCATTTTTGCATAAACTTTTGCCTGTTTTTTTGATTACAGATTCATAACAGTATGGGCCGTAGTTTTGTTATTGTTCTTTAAAAATTTGCTGAATTGTGCCTTATTATAGCTTTTGAAAGCTCTGACACAAACGGTCAATGAATATTGCGAGTTTCAACCATGATAGATAGAAGGAATCACAAGCAAACTGGGTGTTATTTTGTTTTTACATCAATGTTTTTAAGTATCCAATTCCTCAATTGATAAAATCTCATAGTTTGTTCCCTCTATTAGTTGTTCAAAAAGATAAGAAAATATCTTTTATTTTTGCATAAAAAAATACAGAAACAAGCTTTTACGTAAAAATTTATATCAAGTCTCAGCATTTGCAATTATAAATAAGCTAAATAAAATGGGTACTTATAGATGGAAAATTTCACAGCCTCTTATTTTCTGGTACAATAGAAGCTAGATTAAAAATTTGGGGAA
>JAUCGL010000080.1 GCA_030378105.1 Candidatus Halobeggiatoa sp. HSG11
TACTTAACATAATCATAATGGTTATATTGAACATTGTGATGGCAGAAGATGTAGCAATTATTAATTGTCAATGGTTAATTATTAATTAAATTCAAAAGCAATATCAATTATTTATAGAATATTAATGTAACTTAAGTTAATTGTGAAATGCTATAATCTATCAAATTTCAAAATTATTTATGAGGAAAATGTCGTATGAGTAAAACTTTATTCCCTGTTAAGGCTATTTTAGTTAGTATGATTGCATTAGGCTTAACAGCCGTTAGTAGTACAACATTAGCTGGTAAACCGGGTATGGAAAAATGTATGGGAATCGTTAAAGTTGGTATGAACGATTGCGGTACTAGCAAACATGCTTGTGCTGGACAGGCTGAAGTAGATAGCGATCCAGAAGAATGGATTTATGTACCAGAAGGCATGTGTGCCAAAATTGTTGGTGGTACTGTTAAGGGTGCTAAATCTGCCGAATCCGCTGAACCTGCTGCTGAATCTGCCGAACCAGCTAAAGCTGAGTAGTAGTTAAAATTTGAGCCTGATGGATTTCCACAATCTATCAGGTTGTTAAATGTAACAATATTCAATAAAAAGGTATCATAATGTTTCAAAAAATAATTTATGGGTATTTTCTCGCTATTAAAGGATTGGAATGGACTCGTCCCGGTTTTGAGCTTGGCGTGCGTTTATACGTTGCATGGATATTTTTTAAATCTGGGTTAGTTAAAATTCAAAGCTGGGATACAACAGTTATGCTATTTGAATATGAATATAATGTACCATTTTTATCACCTCATCTAGCAGCTGTTTTGGGAACCGCAGCAGAGTTTATTTTACCAGCCTTATTTTTGTTAGGTTTAGGTGGACGCTTAAGTGTTATTGCCTTATTTGTCTTTAATTTGGTTGCAGTTATCTCTTATCCTGACATCAGTCCAGCAGGTATTCAACAGCATATGTTATGGGGTTTTATGTTAATAATGCTATTTTTCTATGGTTTTGGTAAACTATCTTTAGATCATATGATTAGTTCACGATTAAACAATTATTAATTAGGTATAAAAAGATGTATCGAATTATTTTAGCATTTTTATTGGCAATGAATTTCACTTATGCTTATCCAAACACAATAACTTGGGAAGAGTGGAATCCAGCTATATTTCAACAAGCAAAACAAGAAAAAAAACTAGTTATGTTGTACCTATCAGCAGATTGGTGTGCGTTTTGTAAGAAAATGGAACAGACTACTTGGCAAGATCAGCAAGTTCTTGACACAATAAAAGGACAATTTATTCCGGTTAAAATTCAAGATGAAACAAATCCTGAATTGGCAGAAAAATATCGTGCATATGGACGACCGGCTGTTGTTTTTTATGATGAAAATGAAGTTGAAATTTTAAAAAAAACTGGTTACATAAAACCACAATGGATGTATTGGATGTTATCTGGTGTTATACAAGATTTTAATCCTGAAACAAACCTAAAATGAAACATTCACGCCGAGAATTTTTAATCTTAACTACTGGCTTTATGGTTATGTCAGCAAGCCCAACCTTATCAGCTAAATTCTCCTTGGATTCTATTCCTAAAGTTGTCATTGAACCTCATCAAAGTATTGGTTTATCTAAAAAACAATGGCAGATAATGGCACAGGTACAGGAGCATTTGTTTCCCTCGGAAGAAAACGCACCGGGTGCAAAAGATGTTTATGCTACTGCTTGGTTGCATAATGCTTTATTAATGCCAAATGTTGATCAGAAGCATATACAGTTTATACGGAATGGCTTGATTAATTTGGAAAAATTGTCGCAAACTAGCTTTCAAAAAGAATTATTAACCTTGGATGAAGCACAACGTGAAACTCTTTTGCGAGAATATGAACAAAATCATACTGGTAATGCTTGGATTCGGGAAATTTTACGGTATATTTTTGAAGCTTTATTAAGCGATCCAGTTTATGGAAGTAATCATGATGGCATTGGTTGGAAATGGTTAAAACATAAACATGGATTTCCTCTCCCACCTAAAGATAAACGTTATTATTTGTTATAAGTTAGGAATTTCGCAAAAATTTCATAACATTCATGGAATAGGGACATCCATTTTTCAGCAAAATAGCCATTGCATTGCCCCGATCCGATACATCCGGTTTTATTAAGCGACTTCGCACAACAAAGTACTCCCATTGGGGAGGGTTCATCGTTATACACAAGTCTCAAGCAACAAATGTAGAATGAAATGAAATCCACCATTTTGAAGGTTCGGTGGGTTTCCACTTCATTACTACCCACCCTACATAATATGTTTTCATTTCAAGCACTTAAATACTTATGTATAATGATAAGAATAAGAGTTTGGGAACGATATTTCGATAATTAAACAGTTTCATTAAATGTTTATCTTGTCAATGCGTAAGTCCTATAAGAATTAAGTATGTAGATACACAAAAGTATTTTAACAAAAAATATGTAATTATTGAGATGATTGCATTATTTTTATATCATCAGAAATTTTGAATCTAATTATTTTGACTATTTATCTTAACAAGGAACAGAGTATCTACCTGACTCAGTTTATAAAACTTGTATTTGCATTAAAGATTTTTCTAAAATATCTAATGTTGTTTTCTTTTTAACATGCTTGAACTCATTACCTTTATCATTAGTTATTAGCAAATAGTTTTCAGTATGAGCATAACCAGCTATTAACCAATCAACTCTTGCACCGCACTCTCTTCCTGTACCTTGAATATCATAGTTCTTTCCACTAATACCTAAACAATTAATACATTCTTGACGCTTACATTTTTGCCATTCTTCATTGGTTGAAAATTGTGTACCAATCCATTTAGCTACAGCTTCGGAATGATGTTCTGTAAATGGTTCAATGACAATTTTTTGCTTCTAAAACTTTGATGACGTGATTAATATCAAATTTATTTTCATATGCTTGTTTTAAATCGAATAGTTTTTCTGCATGAACAAGACTGGAAATTACCATTTTAATATTATATTTAGGCATAGCATTAATTTTATTACATACTTTGAAAAAATTTTGAATTTCATAAAGTATATTTGTATCAACTGTTATGGTCAAATTGCCAACTTGTAATAATTTGCAAACTTCAGTTTCATTCATTACTAATTGGCTCAAGTAAGTCAAAATATTGTTCATCTGTTAAGAGTTCTACATGCTCATTATCTTTACGTTTTAAGATGACAATGCCACCTCCTTGTTCAATTCCAAGTTCTTTGCAAGTATCTTCGGGCAATTTAACTAATCCATCACTAGTTACATAACATTGCGGTGCTGTTTTACCAACATTGGAATTATTTGTATTATGTTCAGTAAATAAATGAGCTTGTTCAATAGGACGATGTTCTATTATTGGCCCATCATTAGTTGCTTTCATAGCATAAAAATGTTCACCAAATTCAAATGCTGGAGAGTGGCTAGTTAAAAATATTTGTTGGGGACCTATTGGGGCTTTTACTATTTCAGCAATAATTTCTTGTAAACGTACTTGCAAGGTATAACGTAAATTTAATTCTGGTTCTTCAATTGCGATAAAATCTGCATCACTAACTAACAATCTTGTGATAAGAGCTACAACTTGTTGAATCCCAGAACCTAATATTTCAATTGGTATTCTACGCCTTGGTTTGGTTTCTGGTTGAAATACTAAATTGGCACGATTGGATTCACGATCAAATACGGAAATGAATTCACCTTCGCCAAGTATATCGTTAAATTTTTGTAAAGTTGATATAAATAACTCCCATTTTTCAAATATTTCTGGGTCTGGAGAATCTTTAATATCATAAAGTTGTAGCAGGAGAGATTGTGGTACTATACAACGCTTACTTTCTGTTTCTTTATCATTAATTTGCCTATCAACGCCAATTAGTTCGAAGTGTTTTTTAATAAAGTCTTCAAAACATGTAGGAGAAGAACTACTTTTAGAGTTTTTTATTATAAAGTTGCCATCATTTGAAATAGAAGTATAGATAGCAACATCTGTTGTTATTCCACAATCTAAAGTTACAGAAATATCTATAGGATTATTTAAGCCAAAAGTGAATATTTCTTTTTTATTAAAAAAAATTTTATCTAACCTATCTTTAACACTATAACTATTAGGCATGTTATACATACTGAAAAATAACTGCATAGCTTCCAAAACATTCGATTTACCAACATTATTTTCTCCATGAATAACACAAACATCTCCCATATTTTCAAGCACTACTTCTTGCCGAAAATTTTTGAAACCTTTGATTGAAAAACGTTTTAATTTCATATTGTTATATCTTGTTTTGGTTGCCAATTTAATGCAGCCTGAGCTTGTTTAGAATCAGCTACTGATAGTAGGGTGAATAACACGGTTTAATGTTGTCCACCAAAATATCGAAATATTTCGGATACGGTGGATAAGATAAGGTTTATCAGCTTACCTGACTCAATTTGATTGTGTTACTAAATCAAAATAAACCTTTCTGTTTACCAGTTTTGCCAATGGTACTGGCACTTTTAAAAGTAATATTGTCTTTTGGTAAGCTCAATTGTTTACCTGTGAAATATTCTGTTAAAGTCATTATCTGAATTTTTGGATACTTGAAACCATAAGCTGCTTCAAATTGTCCTAACTGTGTAGCACTGTTTAACATTGGTTTGGTTGGTTTGTAACGAGTTAAGAGTACACCCATATCATACTTGTGTTTAGAAATTGCACCGAATAAGGCATCAATATCTTTAGATTGAACTTTACCACCCTTGACTTGAAAGCCAACTCTTATTGTTTTGTCTACTTTAGGAATTGCATATTGACCAATACCGTCAATTCCTTTATCAGCTCCTTTCTTGCCATAAGTTGTTGCAAATACTTCTAATTCAGTTAACCACCAGTCTTCAAATGCAAACGGATTTTGTTCCCATAATTTAATTGCACTTGGTTCATCGGTCGGTGTTCCCCTTACTTCAAACTTGCTTAAATCATCTTTGTAGGTATCTTTTAAACGCCGTTTGATAAGAGAGACAGCAAAGGGAGCTATATCAATTCCTATCCATTTACGGTTTAAACTCTCAGCAGCATCAATGGAAGTACCACAGCCACAAAAAGCATCAAGTATAATATCGCCTTCATTGGAACTGGCTTTTATTATTCGTTCAAGTAAGGCTTTGGGTTTTTGGGTTGGGTAGCCGAGACGTTCTTTAGCTTGAGAATTTACTGGAAAAATATCATGCCATATTGTTCCTATTGGTGTACCATCAGTATCATCTAGGAACCGTTTATAATTAGGCTTCCCTTTTTTTGTAAAAATGATTTTTCCTTGTTGCATCATATCATCAATATGCTCTTGTGACATCCAATGTCGTCCTGTAGGTGGCTCAATTATTTTATCACCGAATTTTCTTGCTGGTCCTTGACCAGCTCCATGAGCAGGTATGAGTCTATACCTTTTTCCTTGTTCATCAATTTGTGTATAATGACTTTTTATATAACTTTCATCATATTGAACCCTTAAAGAATTCCATGTAGGTTTATTATCTTTTGAAAAATATAAGATTACATCATGGTTATCATGATAACTTGTAGCCCCTCCATGAGAGGCAGAACGTTTCCAACTAATTTCACTTCTAAAATTCTTATTCCCAAACACCGCATCACAAATAGTTTTCAAATAATGACTAGCAGTTGGGTCGCAATGCAAATAAAAACTACCGGTTGGTTTCAATACCTTATGCAGTTCAATAATCCTAAGCGTCATCATCACCAAATAAGGGAATACTTGTGGAGCTATATCTTGATAAGCATTCAATAAATTCAGTAACTTGTCATGGTGTATTGTGTCGAGTTCAGTTAAAGACTCACCAACACTATGCAATGACCAAGTATCCTCAAAGGCTACCCGTTGCGTTTGAATATCCTTATCATCAAAAAATACATTGTAATTACGTTTGGAATTAAAAGGAGGGTCAATATAGATTAAGTCAACGGACTCTGGTTTGATTTCTTGTTCATTGCGTAAAACATCAAGGCAATCGCCTAAGTATAATTTATTCATTTTTCTTATTTGTTTATCAAAAATTATTTCATTGAACAATATATAATCAACGAGTTTCCCACTGCCAAGCATGAGCTATAATAGTAGCTAAATCAGCATATTTTGGTTGCCAATTTAATGCAGCCTGAGCTTGTTTAGAATCAGCCACTAAGCGAGCCGGATCACCATCACGACGATCTACTATTTTAACTGGGATAGGTTTTCCAGTTACTT
Source organism: Candidatus Halobeggiatoa sp. HSG11 (assembly GCA_030378105.1). Lineage (GTDB taxonomy): Bacteria > Pseudomonadota > Gammaproteobacteria > Beggiatoales > Beggiatoaceae > DRQV01. The sequence goes on from JAUCGL010000080.1 coordinate 6,270, forward strand.
TTCTAGCAACTTCAATTACTTGTTTAACAGAAAAACCTTCTCCATTTCCCAAATTATAAGCATAACTATCTGCACCAGCCAACAATAGTTCCAAAGCTTTTAAATGGGCTTGGCATAAATCATTGATATGAATATAATCACGAATACAAGTACCATCTGGTGTATCATAATCTTGCCCATATATACTAATAAATTCCCGTTGACCAGAAGCAGCTTGTAATACTAATGGAATCAAATGAGTTTCCGGATCATGGCGTTCACCAAGTTGACCGTCTGGATCAGCACCAGCAGCATTAAAATAACGTAAGCAGATTGATTTTAAACCATAGGCATGATCATAATCAGCTAAAATTTGTTCAATCATCAACTTGCTCAAACCATAGGGATTTATTGGTTGTTTAGAATGCTGTTCATCAATCGGAACATATTGCGGCTCACCAAAAATAGCTGCTGTTGAAGAGAAAATAAAATATTTAACTTTATGAGCCACCATTGCATCCAATAAATTTAAAGTGGCAGCAACGTTATTTTGATAGTATTTACCCGGATTTTGTACTGATTCTCCAACTTGAATAAAAGATGCGAAGTGCATAACTCCAACAAAGTTATTATCGTCAAATAATTTTTTTAGGCAGTTTGGATCAGCAGTGTCGCCAAATATAAAATCACCTCCTAACACTGCATCTTTATAACCACCAGAGAGATTATCTAAAATAACAACATTATAATTATTTTTAAGCAACATTTTAACAGCATGAGAACCAATATAACCAGCACCACCAACAACTAAAATTGTTTTCATAATATACCCATTTGGATTGAGATTGACTTATTCATTTTTTTTCCTTAAAATTAGCATAATTATCAACTATATTAACATATATATATTACTATTTTCAAAAAATTCATATATCTAACTTAACTTTTTAAAAACAATGCGTAACTTATTATATTTATTTTTACTAACTATGTCGGCGGCATATGCAACGGAAAAAACAGAAGAAACGGTTGTTAGTTCCGTACCTTCAATAATATCAAATATGTTAGGTAAACCGGCCCCTAATTTCACCTTAAAAGATACTGGTGGAGAATCAATCAGTTTACATGATTTTAAAGGTAAGCATGTTATATTGGAGTGGTTTAATCCCGATTGTCGAAGAGTTCAGCAATTGTATCAAAACCAGTCAGTAAAAAATTTAATTAAGAAATATGTTGGCAAGGAAGTTATTTGGTTAGCTATCAACAGTTCTCATTATATGAATCAAGAGGATAATAAGAGATGGCGAGATATAAATTTGTTGCCTTATCGCTTACTTGGAGATTTTACTGGTGAAACTGCTAAGTTATATCAAGTTCAAACAACTCCTCAGATATATATTATTAATTCAAATAGTGTTTTAGTCTATCAAGGAGCATTTGACGATGACCCAGATGGAAACAAATCTGAACTAATTAATTATGTAGAAATTGCTTTAGAAGAATCGTTGATGAATAAACCTATAAGCAAAGCAGAAACAAAACCTTATGGTTGTTTAGTTAAATATAAATATTAAAGAGAAATAAAATGAAAACTAGGATTAAATTGGTAGAAAATGTGTGCCTTATAGCTGAATCTGATAGTGGTCACGGAGTAGTTATTGATGGTTCAGAAATAATAGGAGGTCGTAATTTGGGTGTGCGACCAATGGAGATGTTATTGATGGGACTTGGTGGTTGCACAGCGATGGATGTGTTGAGTATTCTCAGAAAACAACGCCAAGATGTAGCTGATTGTGTTATTGAAGTTGAAGGAGAACGTGGAGATGGACATCCCAAAATTTTTACTAAAATCCATGTGCATTTTATTATTACCGGACATGGTTTGAAGGATAATCATGTGAAGCGAGCAGTTGATTTATCGGCAGAAAAATATTGTTCAGTATCTGCCATGTTAGGTAAAGCTGCTGAAATAACTCATGATTATGAAGTTGTAGAACTTTGATAACTCATTGTTCTCTTTAACGTGTTACAAAATGCTTCTGAACTTTGCCAGACTGTTGGTATAATGTGTTAATGTAGGAGATAGTAAAATTATGAACTGCATCCTACAAACTCTTTAAGTTTGCAAGATTAATTAACAGTCCAAACTTACTCAGCTTTTGGTTGGCGAGATAATAAAAGTTTAACCGCTTCAGTTGGAGTGCAAGTACCTTGTAATACGTTATTAACTTGTTCCACAATAGGCATATCTATATTGCGTTCTTTAGCCACTCGATTAACTTCACGAGCTGCCCTAACTCCTTCAACCACTTGTCCAATATCAGTCTGAGCTTGTTCAACATTGCTGCCTTTAGCTAAAGCAAGACCAAACCGATAATTACGTGACAGCTTATCAGTACAAGTTAAAACTAAGTCGCCCATACCGGCCAAACCCATAAATGTTTCTTTTTTGCCACCCAAAGCCACTCCAAATCGTACCATTTCGGCTAAACCACGAGTTATTAAAGCGGCTCTTGAATTAGCTCCAAACTGCAAACCATCCACAATTCCAGACGCAATTGCCATGATGTTTTTAACCGTACCACCTAATTGTACGCCAACTATATCAGTGCTTGTGTAAGGACGAAAATAATTATTATGAAATAAATCAACTAAATCTTTAGCATATTGTTCATCGGTGGCTGCTATCGTGACTGCTGTTGGTAAACCTTTCGCAACTTCAGCAGCAAATGATGGTCCAGATAAGACAGCTAAAGCTCTATCTTTACCTAAAGTTTGTTCTGCTACTTGGTGTAATAACAGACCAGTGTTATTTTCCAAACCTTTAGTTGCCCAACACACACGAGCAGTAGTAGAGATATGAGGAGCAAGCATTTCCAAAGTACCACGAAAACCGTGACTTGGAACTACTACAATAATATCTTTTACCTGTTTAGCAGACTCAGTGAAATCTGCGATTGGTTTAATTGAAGCTGGAAATTTATTGGGTAAAAATAGAGCATTTTGACCAGTGGTAAGCATTTCTTGTACATGTTCAGATTCATTACTCCACAACAAAACCTCGTTGCCGTTATCTGTCAATGTCAAAGCAAGTGCTGTACCCCAAGACCCAGCTCCCAAGACTAAAATTTGCACAATATTTAGTTAATAGTATCAGTAGAAGGTTGTTGATTTTGCTGATTTTGTTGTTTTTGTAACTGTTGAGCATATAAAGCATCAAAGTTAATTGGTGATAACCATAATGGTTGAAAACCACCTTTTATCACTAGATTGGCAACAGTCTCACGAGCAAATGGGAATAAAACATTTGGACAGTAAGCATTTAACATATATGATATTCTGTCATTAGGAAAACCTTTTATTGCAAATAATCCGGCTTGATGAACTTCAATTAAAAATGCAGTTTTTTCTTCAATTTTAACTGTAGCTGTTAAATTAAGCACTACTTCAAATAGTTCATCATTTAATTGTTTAATATCATTAGATATTTCCAATTCTAATTTAGGTTGCCATTTCTCCATAAAAATCTGCGGAGAATTAGGAGTTTCAAAGGAAACATCTTTAATATAAACATTTTGGATCGCAAATTGTTCGGTTTGTTCAGCATTTTGCTGATTATTAGGTTGATTATTGGGTTCTTCTGCCACTTGTTATCTCTTAAATTGATGTAATAAAAATTATTTACCTTTTGACAGAGGTAAATTGGCATTTTGCCATGCAACTATACCACCTTTGAGATTATGTAGGTTCTCAAAACCATTTTTTTTCAATATACTGCAAGCACGCCCTGAGCGACTACCACTCATACAACTTGTTATTATGGGTTTAGAACGATATTTTTCTAAACGTCCTAGTTTTTTAGATAGAGTATTTAAGGGAATATGAATGGAATTCAATATATGTCCTTGAGAATATTCATTATCTTCACGAACATCAATTACCACAGCATTCTCATGATTAATCAATGAAATTGCTTCTTGTGGTACCAATGATGCTACACCAGATATTTGTTCTGCTAAAAATCCCCACAATAATAGACCTAACACAAAAAAGAAAGCTACAAATAGCTCAGGATGATTACCAGCAAATTCAATCAATTGTTCCATAATTAGCTTGGTTGCTCTGTAGTTGCTATACCCATTTTCTTAAGGATAATAGCCAATGGACAGAAACCGGTAAAACCACTTTGAAACAACATGAATCCAATAAATGCGGTTAACCAAAGCCAGTTTATATTATGTAATTGGCTCAAAGAAGATGATAGCATAACTACAAAACCGGCAATAATAAACACTATACGTTCAACTGTCATAACTATAATTTTTTGATGTGAAATTGAAGTAAATTATAGGGATGGTTTAAATGCGATTCAAGCTATACGCATAAAGAAGGACAAAATATCTCTTTCATCATACTTATTAGACGCAAAGTACGTGCATCACTGACATGATAATAAACTTTATTGGCATCCTTACGTGAGGCTAAAATACCTTTATCTTTTAAAATTGCCAAATGTTGAGAAATATTACTCTGTGATGTTCCAACTCTTTCTACAATACCTTGTACACTATATTCACGTTCTCCAACAATACAAAGTATTTTCAAACGTAACGGATGTGACATTGCTTTCATAGAACGGGCTGCTCGTTCAATATCCTCATCGTGAGTAGGAAGTATAAATTGTAACCCATTATTTGATATAGATTTCATTTCAAATCCGTGATTGTTTAGCATATTTAAGGAAACGAACCTACTTTTAGTTAAATTTAAATGTTTAATTTAAAATATCAGTAATTAATTCTATTATTATATACTAATATTATATAGACTGTTTCCTTAAATTAAAAATATTTTTTACAACATATGAAATGTATGGTTTAACAATATATGGTATTTATAATTTAAATGTTGATTTAAATCAATAGGTTAAAATGGTAATATTTTACACAGAACTACCAGAAATTTTATTCTTGAATCTTTGTGGCGTATTCATTATGGCTTAACAAACCATCTAAACTATCAGAGGTTTTAAGCTTAAATAACCAACCATCTTGATAAGGACTTCTATTAACTAATTCTGGGGCATCTTCTAACTCAGTATTAATCGCAGTTATTTCGCCAGCAAGTGGACTAAAAATATCAGAAGCAGCTTTAACAGATTCAACTACTCCACAAATTTCTTCTTGCTTTAATTCTTTACCTACTTCTGGTAACTCAATATAAACTAAATCACCTAATTCTTGTTGAGCATGGTCAGTTATACCAATGGTAACGCTACCATCATCACCTTCAGCTATCCATTCATGGGATTCAGTATATTTTAAATTTTCTGGGGTTTCACTCATTAATATTATTCCTTAAAGTTTATTAAGTAAATTTCGGCATCCTTCATATTAACGCAAGTGAACAGTTGTTTCGGGAATGAAGTGAAACGGATTTCCCGAAATCCATATCTAGCAATCATTTTGGGAAATCCACTTTGTTCCATTCCTGAAACAACTGCCAATTGCTTTTGAAGGATGCCTAAATTTCTTTGTACAAGATATATTTAACTAAAATATCAGTTTTTTTAATATTCTTATTAATTTTAAATAAAAGTTCTCTCCAACATCTTTAAGTTAAGACATGGAGTTTCAAGCTTCAGCTTTGAAAATATTTAACTGACGTTACCGCAGAGAGTTTTTATATTCCACCGATTTCATCGATGGCTATTCACATTCAATCCTTTCAGGATTATAAATAACCCCAACGGGGTGAAACATGAATAGCCATAGGTGAAACCTATGGAACGCAAATTAATTAAAACATTCTCTGCGGTAACGTCAATTAATTATATAATAACATCATCTAACATCAACCTTAATTTTGCCATTTCTCACAAACGGTGGCTTAATTACCTTAGCCGATAAAGTTTTATTACGAATTCGTACCGTTACTTGCTCATATTTTCCCATTGGCACTCTAGCAAAGGCAATTGATTTACCCAAGGTTGGAGAAAAACTACCACTGGTTATATATCCCTCCCCATTATTAGTATAAATTGGTTGGTGATCTCGCAATATACCTTTGTCTTGTAATACCAAAGCTATCATTATTCTATGATTAGCTAAATCCTTTTGAGTTTGCAAAGCTTTACGACCAATGAAATCTCTATCTTGTGGGTTCATAGCTACTGTCCAACTTAAACCTGCTTCAAATGGAGAACAATCTTCATCCATATCAGTACCATACAAATTCATCCCAGCTTCAAGTCGTAAAGTGTCTCTAGCTCCAAGACCGATTGGATGTATATCATTAGACAACAAATTTTCCCATAAAGAAGGAGCTTGATTAGCTGGCAACATAACTTCAAAACCATTTTCACCGGTATAACCAGTACGGGCAATAAACCATTCATCCCAAACAGCGTGAAAAGGTTTTAAAGCTAAAGCATTTGCTGGCAATAAATTCTTAACTTTTTCCATCACTTTAGGACCTTGGATTGCAATCATAGCCAGATCATCACGCTCTTTTAATTGCACTGCAAATCTTTTGGCATGAAGTTTAATCCATGCTATATCTTTATTTTTGGTGGAAGAATTAACTACCATCCGAAATTGTTCATTGCTTTGATAATAAACAATTAAGTCATCAATAACCCCACCATTTTCATTTAACATGCAGCTATAAATGGCTTTGCCAATAGTATTTAATCGCCCAACATCATTGGCTAATAAATAGCGTAAAAATTCTGTTACTTTTTCTCCAGTTAAATCAATGATGGTCATATGCGAAACATCAAATATTCCGGCATCTTCTCGTACTTTATGATGTTCTTCAATTTGAGAACCATAATGTAAAGGCATTTCCCAACCACCAAAATTCACTAATTTAGCGTTTGAGTGTTGGTTATTAAGTGGTGTTTTTTTAAGCATTAAGGATCGTTGTTATAATTTATGATTTTTTTTTGTATAGTTAGACATATTTCCTAAATAACTGATGATTGACGCAGAGAGTATTTTAATTAATTTGATTACATAGGTTTCACCTATGGCTATTCAATTGTAAACCCCGTTGGATTGTTCAAATCCTGAAAGGATTGAATGTGAATAGCCACCGATGAAATCGGTGGAATATAAAAACTTTCTGCGTTAGTTCAGTTAATTAAGTATATATACTTATTTCTACTTTGTCAGATTTAACGTAACTAAATTGATTTATAAGAAATTGTTAAAATAAGTAAATTAAATCACTTACTGTAATTTAACAAAGTGGAACTAATTTTCGTTACTATAGACATTCATTTAAGATACATTCGTATGAAACCTGCGAGGTTTTGGAAACCTCGTAGGTTTTTAGTGAAATTATTTATCTGAAAAAGTATATGAATATAAAATAAATACTTTTATGATAGCATGGTTAATATTTTACACGTTAATTAGTAAGAAATTTCTTTTACTATATTCACTATATTCACTATACTAGCCTGTCGAAAAACAGCTATTTTGACTAACTTTTATATCCCAATTTCATGGATAGCAAACAATTGAAAATTAAAAATTAAAAATTAAAAATTGAAAATTATGGTAGAACTTAATAGGGAAATCGTCTAAATTATTTCAGCATATTCTTAACCGATACTACCCAGAATAATCTGGCAATTTTTGCAACATAATGGCCACAATAACCCCACTTACTGTGCCAAATATCAATGCTGCTGTCACCAGTAATGGCAATAGGTAAAACAAACCATCATGCTGAATAAACAGCCAGTATGCAACCCAAAACTGTGTTATAATGTGGGTTATCGCTGCGGCAATACTATAACCAATTGGACCACATCCTCTACCGGGTAACTGGCTCAACATGATAAGTACCAGACAACTAGCTAATGCACCGCTTAAACTAAGTATAAATGTTGGTGATAAAAAAGTTCCTATCAATAAGCTGGCAGTCAATACCCGTAATAAACTAACCCACACTGCCATACGCCAACCAAACAATATCAATACTGCAATGGTTATCACATTAGCCAAACCCGGTTTAATGCCCGGCAATGGGCTAGGTAAAGCACTTTCAATTATATGAATAGTTATAGCCAAAGCAGTGAACCACGCAATCCTATGATCATCACGAGTAGTTTGAATTTTTGACATGGCTTATTTTGTTAAAGAAATTTTCTATAGTTTACAAGGTGAAGGTTTACAGACCGGAAGAGCTGCTGTATTTTGCCGTTTTACTGGTTGCAATTTATGGTCAGGTCGAGAGGAAGATCGAGCAACTGCCATATGTAAGTTTTGTGACACTGATTTTATTGGAACTAATGGTCAAAATGGTGGTAAATTCCATGATGCTCAATCTTTAGCTGCAAAAGTAGCTGAAAGTTGGTTGCCAGTTGGTGGTAAGCCTCAAGTTATATGTACTGGTGGAGAGCCATTATTACAATTGGACTCTTCTTTAGTTGAAGCATTTCATCAAGTTGGATTTGAAATTGCTATTGAAACTAATGGAACTATTAAACCACCAGCTAATATAGATTGGATTTGTGTCAGCCCTAAAGCTAATGCACCATTAATATTAGATAGCGGCGATGAATTAAAACTGATTTTTCCGCAAATTGGAGTTTCACCAGATTTATTTAAAGACCTTAATTTTAAGTATTTTTTCTTACAGCCAATGAATGATACACAATTAAATAACAATACACAACTTGCTTTACGTTATTGTTTAGAACATCCGCAATGGCGAATTAGTTTACAAACACATAAATTGCTAGATATTCAATAATATCAATCAACTGATAACGTATAGTTTACAAATTTAATATGCCTATGTTACATTGATGTTATTCGCAAATTCATTATATCCTGTAACAATTAATAATTTTTTAAAAGAAATATATGTTAATTTTTGAACAAAGCAGCTTAAATAGAACTGCAACTTCTCAATACCCAGCCAAACAGCAAACCAATATTCCAGCCAAATTCCTGCGAAAAACACCACCAGTATTGCCTCAGGTATCTGAAATGCAGGTGGTGCGTCATTACACTCGTTTATCACAGCAAAATTTCTCTATTGATACCCATTTTTATCCACTCGGCTCTTGCACGATGAAATATAATCCACGAGTGTGCAATACTTTGGCAATGCTACCTGAATTTTTATCTCAACACCCAGCTAATTCAGAAGCTCAAGGAACTCTGGCTTGTTTGTTTGATTTGCAAGAAATATTAAAAGAAGTCACTGGAATGCAAGCTATATCCTTAGCACCAGCAGCTGGAGCTCAAGGAGAATTTGCTGGGGTTGCTATGTTACGTGCTTATCACGATGCTAATAATGATAATCAACGCACTGAAATTTTAGTGCCAGATGCAGCTCATGGTACTAATCCAGCTTCAGCCGTTATGTGTGGTTTTAAGGTGCGAGAGATTCCAACTAATAGTGAAGGTGATGTTGATATTGAAGTTTTACGCACTATGGTTGGGCCTCAAACTGCTGGAATTATGTTGACAAATCCTTCTACTTTGGGTGTATTTGAACGGCAGATTGATGAAATTGCTCAATGTATCCATGGAGTTGGTGGACTTTTGTATTATGACGGAGCTAATCTCAATGCAATTTTAGGAAAAGTGTTACCCGGAGATATGGGGTTTGATGTTATCCATATTAATTTACATAAAACTTTTTCAACTCCACATGGTGGTGGTGGGCCGGGAGCTGGGCCAGTTGGAGTTAATGAAAAATTGCTACCTTTTTTGCCAGTTCCAATAGTTGGTTATCAAAATAATAAATATCTTTGGTTAACGGAAGCCGATTATCCACAAACTATTGGTCGTTTATCCGCTCATATGGGCAATGTTGGAATTTTATTGCGGGCTTATATTTATGCCCGTTTACTTGGCCGTAAAGGATTAACAAGAGTAGCTGATTTTTCTACTTTAAATGCTAATTATTTACAAGCTAAGTTAGCCAAATTTGATATGGCATTTCCTAATCGCCGTGCAAGTCATGAGTTTATTTTGACTCTTAAACGTCAGGCTAAACAGCAAGGAGTTTCAGCAATGGATTTTGCTAAACGTTTGCTTGATAAAGGTTTTCATGCTCCGACAACTTATTTCCCTTTATTGGTAGCAGAATGTTTATTGATTGAACCAACTGAAACTGAAGATAAACAAACTCTGGATGCTTTTGTTGTGGCTATGTATGAAATTTTGTCAGAAGCAGAAGAAAATCCCGAACTTTTAAAACAAGCTCCTTATAATTTACCAGTGCGGCGTTTGAATGAGGTTAAGGCAGCTAGAGACTTGGATATTATTTGGCAATGAAACATCAATATATTGGAATAACTCGCCTAATAAAAGCGTTTGGATATTCATTAGAAGGATTCAAAGCAACTTGGATTAATGAGGCCGCTTTTCGACAAGAGCTATTAGTTTGTATAATATTAATACCGTTAGGTTTTTATCTGGGAAATACCAATGTTGAAAAGGTTTTGTTAATTTCCAGTTTGTTGTTGGTATTAATGATGGAATTATTAAATTCTGCTATTGAAGCGGTGTCTGATTGCATAACTGAAGAACGGCATCCTTTGATTAAACGAGCTAAAGATATAGGTGCGGCAGCAGTTTTAATGGCTATATGCAATAGCACTGTGGTGTGGGGAGTTATATTGTATCCATAGGTTTGGGTTGTTTTAAGAATTTAATAACTATCAAAATATTAATGGTTTGGTGTATGACGCTTCGGTTATATACCTTAACGAGTTGTCTATATGGGTAAGAGTTGCAAAACTTGATTATTTGGTTTCTTGATTGATGCAATTCATTCTTCATTGCATCCTACGTTTTATGTAAAATATGTAGGATATTATGAGGCACGAATAACATCTTTCGAGTTGTCAAAAAAATGGATGCATGGAATAAAGTAGTGGGCAACGTTAATTCAGTTACCAATTCTACTTAGCTAGAAAATATTTTCTATTGATTTTAACAAATAATTATGATAACGTAACAATATCATATTGTAATATTTTAATAATAAACAATAATGTTGCATGTTTGACTATTAGATGCAACATAAATTTTTCTCTTTTGGAGTAATTATAATGTTATTTAATATTTATAGCAGAAATTTTTCTGTTTGGCGTGGTGTTTTGTTTGTTGTTCTTGTCGTGGGTTTGATGGCGATGGGGCGTGGTGCTTGGGCGTTTTCTTGTGATGAGGTGACGGAGATTTCTAAAGTTGAATGTGAATCTTTATTGCAGCTTTATGATAGTACAGATGGGGATAATTGGAAAAATAATGATGGTTGGAAAGTAACTAATACACCTTGTAGTTGGTATGGTATAAGTTGCTGGAATGATAGTATATATCAAATTTATTTAAATAATAACCAATTAACAAACGAAATTCCTAATTTCAATTCTTTGTCTAATTTGTATGGACTTTTTCTTGCTGATAATCAACTAACTAATGCTATCCCAGATTTTAGTACTTTAACAAAATTGGAATACCTTGATCTAAGAAATAATTATTCAATTTGTAAAGACACTAATATTGATTATTCTTCTTGGAGCATTAAACAAGCCGACCATAATCCAAATACAGTAACATGGCAAGAAGAATTAGATGAATTCTCAAATTGTTCAACTATTCCCGTTGCATCTTTTACCGTTACACCAAATAAAGGTATTGCCCCACTTACTGTTACTGTAGATTCTAGTAATTCTTATGATCCTAATGGAAATATTATAGATTTACGATGGAATAGTAATTCCTATAATCTTGATGGATATGAAGTAAGTTCAAGCTGGTACTTCCCTACATCTATAGAACAAGGTTTATTACATGAATTTGTTTTTTATTATGTTGGTACACATACTATTACATTAACCGTAACTGATAATGATGGTGCAACTGCAACTACCCAAGAAACAGTTACTGTAACAGGTGAAGATGTTATACCACCAATATCACCAGACCAAGGAGCAGATAATGGCATCATAATAATACCCGGAAATCCACCAGTACCCGGAGATGCAGATGACGGTATCATAATAATACCCGGAAACCCACCAGTTCCTGGAATTTCAAAAAATCAATTAATTTTGGTTGAAAAATTTGGTAATGGTAAAGTAATAAGTGATCCTACAGGTATTGATTGTGGAACTACATGTGGCTCATCTTATCCACAAGACACTAATTCCATTAATTTAACAGCTATACCTGATAGTGGTTATTATTTTGTAGAATGGGGTAAAAATTGTGCAGGTACTAATAATACCATTACAATAACAATGGAATCAGGTGAAACTAAAACTTGTACTGCTACTTTTAATAAAGAGAATCAAACACCAACTGCCAATTTCACAGCTACACCAAATAATGGACAAACACCACTCATGGTCAATTTAGATGCTAGTGACTCTGATGATTCTGATGGAAATATTGTTAGTTGGCAATGGACAAGTTCGACAGGTCAAAGTTCATCAGGTGAAACTACGACTTTAACTTTAACATCTATTGGTACACACACTATTATTTTAACTGTAACAGATAGCGAAGGTTTAATAGATACGATTGAAAAAACTTTCACTGTTATTAAGAAACTAAATCAACCTCCTATAGCAAAATTTGATTATTCGCCAACTAGAGGAGAAGTACCACTAAAGGTATCTGTAGATGCAACTCTGTCATCAGACCCAGATGGAAACATTACGAGTTGGGAATGGGAATACATTGGTCAATATGTCTTTGGTGAAAAAGCCATGCTAACTTTTAATAAAGTTGGTACACACGACATCAAACTAACAGTTATTGATAATGAAGGGGCAAAAGCGGTTATCGAAAAACAAGTAATTGTGGATGATATACCTAATAAGCCACCTACAGCAAGTTTTATAGCATCACCAAAAAATGGAGTTGTACCTTTAGTAGTTAATTTGGATGCAAGTAATTCCACTGATTCTGATGGTGAAATTGTCGAATACTATTGGAGTACTTCTGAGGGATTACATAATTCTGGTGAAAATACAAAAATGACTTTTGCAGATGTTGGTACTTATACCATTAATCTATTAGTAACAGATGATAAAGGAAGCACCGATAAGGCTGAACAAAAAATTACAGTTACATCTAAACCCAAAATTGCTCCTATTGCTCGCTTAAATATCTCTCCAACTACTGGCGAAGCTCCATTAACTGTATCTTTAAATGATGATGGTTCTAGTGATGAAGATGGTGAAATTGTTGATTACACTTGGACTATTTCTAATGGAAAAGAATTATCTGGCACTAACACCCAAACAACCTTTGATGATTCGGGAACTTACACCATAAAATTAACTGTTACTGATAATGATGGATTAACATCAGATATAGAAAAAACTATAACGGTTACGCCAAAACGAGTTCCTCCAATTGCAAACTTAAATATTTCTCCAACTGAAGGAAATGCTCCTTTGACTGTTAATTTGGATGGTAGTTCTTCTTACGATTCAGATGGAACAATTGTTAATTATGTGTGGTCTGTCGATGGAAAACAAATAGATGGTGTAAAAACAGAAGTAAACTTTAATAAAACAGGTACTTATGAAATTACTTTAACTGTTACTGATGATGATGGTTTAACTGCGAAAATATCAAAAACTATAACTGTAAATGAAGCTATAAACGAACCGCCTGTAGCATTATTTACCGCATCACCGTTAGATGGATTTGCACCATTGACTGTTAATTTAGATGCAAGTAAATCTTATGATGAAGATGGCGAGATTGTTGAATATTCTTGGACTGTTGATGGTGATTCTGTAACGCCAACAGATAATGAAATTGTTATATCTGAAGTTGGAGGACATAAAATAACCTTAACAGTTACAGATGATGATGGTGCGACTGCAAAAAAATCAAAAACTGTAGAAGTATCTGATAAACCAATTGAAAAAAATCCTGATATACGAGTAGATGATTCATCATTATTATTTGAAAATACCAATCGAATAATTGATGTTATGGTTGTATATACTCCAGCTGCAAATTCAGATGGTAATATTCGCAACGATATTGATCAGGCTGTTAAAAAAGCAAATCAAGCTTATGAGAATAGTAAAATTAACCAACAAATAAGACTTGTACACACTGCTCAAGTTAATTATACGGAATCAGATTTTGAGACTGATTTGGATAGGCTTACTAATAATGATGGTGTAATGGACGAAATTCATCAATTAAGAGATAAATATGGTGCTGATTTAGTTAGTTTATGGCGTGCTAATGATCAATATAACTGTGGTTTAGGTTGGATATTAAAACCATTTCCAACTAGTCAAAGTGGTGGTTTTAATGTAACATCAAAATATTGTGCAGTAAGAGATCATACATTTACACATGAACTTGGTCATAATATGGGAGCTGTACACGATTTTTATGTAAAAGATAATGAAGGAGCATATTCGTATAGTCAAGGATATATTAATGCAACTGGTAGTTCTACAAATAGTTGGAAAACAATTATGTCATATTATGACAAATGTACGGATGATAATTATTTTTGTAAAGAAATAGACTATTTTTCTAATCCAAATGTTAGTTATAATGGTGTTAGCACAGGAACAGCTACAGAAAACAATGCTCTTACTTTAAACAATATGTTTCTTACCGTATCTAATTTTAGAAAAGCTAAAGAAGTTAATGATACAAAATCCTTTACAATTTTTAATGAAGGTGAAGCTGATTTAAAAATATTTTCCATTATTCCAGAAAATAATGTTGAGTGGATTATTAGTCCAATAATTTCAAATTCGGCAACTATTGCTGCAAATAGTTCAATTGAAATTGAAATAAAAGTTAATTATTCACTTGCTCCAGCAGGTAAAAATAATGTGAATTTATTAATTACTTCTAACGATCCAGATGAAGAAACAGTCAAAGTTAATGTTGTAATTAATCAGTCTTCTGACGCTGATATGGGTCTGACAACAAATAGTGCAAAATCTGCATTATATGATGGAAATATTAATAATTTATCACTTGACATAAATATTCCTGACGTTGATATATCATATCAAGTAAACCTAAGTTTGGTTTCATATCCAGAAAAACCAGACGCACTTGTATTTAAGTTAGACAGTGTGGAAGAATTATCATTTAAGATTAAACAGCAAATATCCAACTATGATGCTGCTCAAGGTATTGTAGAAATTCCTGCGGTAAATGTCCCCGGTGAACAAGGAGAACCTCAGCTTTACAAAGCCAAAATGAAGCTTATTCCTTCTAATTTACGTTCAAATGAGATGTTATTTGAAGTTATAGAAACAACTCCGATTGAAATAATTGCGGTGCATTAGCACGTAGGGAGGATAGAAGCGGAGCGGAAATCCACCACATCCCAGCCAATAATAAACCGAAAAATATTGAATTTATACCGTGTTTAAAATTGTTGGTTTTAAGGAGGGTTGGTGGATTTCCGCTTCGCTTCTATCCACCCTACGAGTTACAAACTTGTTAGCCTTGGCTTTTATTCGTTGCTTATAATAGCCTAAATGGAAAAATAATACCAAGTGCAAGCGAAGATGAAACAATCAAATTTTGGCTCTTTGGTAGTTTGCGTTAAATATAACATATTGATTATTACAGCGTATAATTTTCTGTCCTAGGTATCCAAAAATATGCGTTGGAACAGATGTCCAATATTAATAATACTAAAGCAACGTAGTTTTATTAGGATGAAGTGTTAGTTTGTATGGATGAAACCAGCAAACAACATGTGAAAGAAATGCGAACACCATTACCTCAAACAAAAAATAGCGTTGAGAAATATGATTATGAATACGAACGCAATGGTGTGAG
>JAUCGL010000081.1 GCA_030378105.1 Candidatus Halobeggiatoa sp. HSG11
GTGAATCTTGTGACAATAGTTTAGAAATTAGTCAAAATTTACGTAAAGTAGAAGAATATTTAAAAGAACATATTAATGGCCAAATTTTGTATTTACCAACCTTTAGGCGAATAGAAAAAGAATTACAAACAATATTTCCTGAGTTAGACGAAAATATTGGTAGGCGTAATTATCATAATAGTGATTTTGTTGAATTGATTGAATTTGGTATGAAGGATGTCGACAAAAATATTGATGATATTCTATCTGGAATAAAAGAAAATGCTCGTACTGAACTAAATAATTTGGCAGGTAGTTATTTACGTGATGTTATTCGTAGAAATGCTAATTCTTTCGATAAAAACCTAATAAAAGAGTTGAAAGATGAAACTGTTACTAAAATTCTAAATCGGGTTGAAGAAAAAACCTTAAATACAGATGATAAGGAAACGCTTAGGACTATCATTGACAAAATACAAAATGATTCAGAAATTACTGAACAGGATAAATATTTAGCTCATTTTTTTGCCCAATTGGTTACTATACATCATGCTTTAAAAAAACAAGAACTAGCTATCACGCAATTTACTGAAGTGTGTAACCATTATTTAGAAGGTAAATATTTCTATTATAACGAAAAAGATTATAAGTTAGAAATGAAGTTAAATAATGGAAATCAATTAGAATTAAGTATGTTATCTTCTGGTGAAAAACAGATTATTTCATTGTTCTCTCATCTTTATTTAAGTGGTGAAAAACAGTATCTTATTTTACTTGATGAACCAGAACTTTCTTTATCAGTGGAGTGGCAAAAACATCTTCTACCAGATATTCTTGCTTCCAATCGATGTGCGTTTCTAGCTACCGTAACTCATTCACCATTTATTTTTACTAATGAATTAGACGAATATGCTGCAGATATAAGAGACTATATTAAGGATAGCAAATGAGTTTAGTAGACAATCTTCGCCAACAAACACAAGAACCACTAGCTATATGGTTACAATTTATAACAGCATATAAGAATGAACGTTATACTTTATATATTTTTTTTGAGGGTAAAACAGATGGTGCTTATTATTTACCAGAATTACGCCGTAGGCGAAAACAATATGAAATAAGTCAGTTTATTTGTGATGGTAAAGATGGTGTTATTGAAGCATATAATGATAAACGAATAAGCAAAAAAGTAACCGATTGGAAAAATGTATTGTTTTTCGTTGATAGAGATTTAGATGAATTGCTTAATATAATTAAAATACCCCAATCAAGCAGTTTTTTTGTAACAGATTATTATTCCATCGAAAATTATTTAGTCAACAATGAAATACTAGAAATGTTTTGGGGTGATTTTTATAAATTACCATCAAATGAAAACCTCAATTTAGTCCTCCAAAATTTTGAACATAGCCGTAACATATTTGTTAAATTAATTCGTCCAATGATGGCATGGGCAATAATTCAAAAGAAAAAAGAACAAAAATTAGCAATTATTCAAAATAGAAAAGTGAAGGGACTTAATTTAAACAATGTTAATTTGAATAAAGTATTTGAATTGGAATTGGATTCAGATTTAAAACCTTTCAAAAAGAAAAATGGTTGGAAAGCTTTTAAAAAAGCTTGTGCTTTTGAACATCAATTAAATCTTACTGATTTTAAACAAGAATTAAAAAAATTAAAAAGTTTAGAACAAAAAAAATATGTCAGAGGAAAATTTGAACTTTGGTATATGGTCAATTTTTTAACTTCTTTATCAAATACATTACCATCAAACAAACTAAAAATCCAACTAACAAATGAAAATGCCATTGAAATCCTAAGTGGTAAAATACCTTATCCACAATCATTAATTGATTTTTTAGATTATAATCTTTCCTAAAAACAAATTAAAACTTTATATAATAAATAACATGAACACTCAACTAGAACAATTAGAAACCGCTATCCGTAGTCAAGCTAAAAATTTAGCTGACAGTAACTTACAAGCTGCTGAACAACAGCGTTCCAAAATCTTAGCTGATGCTAACAAACAATTGACCAAACGAGAAGAACGGGAAATTGAAAAAGCCCAAGCAGCAGCAGAACAAGAATATCGCCGGCGAGTCCAAGCTGGTGAAATTGCTATGCAAGCAGAACTAGACCAATTACGCTGGAGTTTAGTCCAATCAGTTATGGATAATATGCAACAACATCTGCAAAATTTGACCTCTGAAGAATATATTAACTTACTTAAACAATATCTTAAATATACAGCAACCTCATTTGAAGATAAAGATTTAGTTGTGGAAGTTAATGCGGAAGACTATCAACTATTAGCTCCCAAATGGCAAGCTATAACAACAGAATGTGTACCAACCAAAAACTGCACTTTATCCACTGAAACTAAAGCAATTACTGGCGGATTGATAATTCATAATGCGGCCAACAGAATTCGGATAGATAATAGTTTTGAAGGTTTAATAGCTCGACAAGAAAATGAAATTTATCAGGTAATTACCGCCCAATTATTTGCCTCAGTTAATCCAACAAGGAATATCTAAAATGTCTAAAAATACTGGAGAAATTATTGCAATCAACGGTCCTATCGTTACTGTACAGCTTCCAGAAGTTCGCAATGGAGAACAGGTTCGTATTGGTAAACTTAATTTGATGGGTGAAGTTATTCGTTTAGATGGAGAGCTTGCCACTGTACAAGTATATGAATCAACAGAATCTTTATGTCCGGGCGACACAGCTTATGCTTTGGGACATCCATTATCAGTTGAACTGGGGCCGGGTCTGCTAGGTAAGATTTTTGATGGAGTACAACGACCTTTAGACAAGATTTTTAATGCCAGTGGTGATTATATAAGTCGTGGTTTGGATATTGCCCCACTGGAAAGAGAGCATTTGTGGGATTTTACTTCTAACAGTCGTCTGCCGCTAGGAACTCAAGTAACACCTGGTATTTTACTAGGAAAAGTCCAAGAAACTCAAACTATTAACCACCCTATTTTAGTGCCTCCTAACTATCAAGGTGAATTGATAGAACTGGCTCATGCTGGAAAATATAATGTAGAACAGACTATTGCGAAAATTAAAGCTGATGATGGTACAATTCAAGCTGTACAGATGTTTCATCGCTGGCCGGTTAGAACCCCACGCCCTTATAAAAACCGAGATCATGCAGTATTACCTCTATTGACTGGGCAACGAATTTTAGATACTTTTTTTCCGTTATTGAAAGGTGGAAAAGGAGCGGTGCCGGGACCATTTGGTGCTGGTAAGACTATGTTACAACAGCAAATTGCTCGCTGGGCTAATGCCGAAATTGTGATTTATGTTGGCTGTGGAGAGCGAGGTAATGAATTAGTTGATATTTTGGAGACCTTTCCAGAATTAACTGACCCGCATACAGGTCGTTCATTGATGGAACGTACTTTATTGATAGCCAACACTTCTAACATGCCAGTTGTTGCGAGAGAAGCTTCTATCTACGTTGGAGTAACAATTGCGGAATACTATCGAGATTTAGGTTTTGATGTAGTTATGGTTGCCGATTCAACTAGCCGTTGGGCAGAAGCATTGCGAGAGGTTGGAGGCCGTTTGGGTCAAATGCCAGTTGAAGAAGGTTATCCAGCTTATTTGGCTTCTCGACTAGCAGCATTTTATGAACGAGCCGGACGTGTCACCACTTTAAGTGATAAGCAAGCTTCGGTTACTTTGATTGGAGCAGTATCACCACCTGGCGGAGATTTTTCTGAACCAGTTACCAGTCATACTAAAGAGATCGTGCAAACTTTTTGGGCTTTATCGAAGGAATTGGCTGACGCTCGTCATTATCCATCTATTGATTGGAATGATAGTTTTTCTGACTATGTTAGCACTGCTCAACAATGGTGGGCAGAAAATATTGACATTCATTGGCAAGAATATCGTAATGAAGCGTTGAAATTACTTGCTAATGCAGATGAATTATCTCGAATTGTGAACTTAGTTGGGCCAGAAGCTTTATCTTCCGCTCAACGCTGGGTATTAGAAGGTGCGGCTTTAATTCGAGAAGGAGTATTACAACAAAATGCAACTGATGATAAAGATAGCTTCTGTTCTCCAGAAAAACAAATGTTGTTGTTAAGCTTAATGTTAAATATTTATCATAAAGGAATCACTCTGTTAGAAGCCGGTGTGCCAGTACAACAGCTTTCTAACTTAACTATTTTGGCTAAAGCTCGGCGAATTAAATCTCAATTTAGCAGTGAAGAAATTGATAAATTTGACGAATTTGAACAGGAGGTTCGGGCAGCTTATGATAAAATAAGGATGGAGTATAGCGGTTAGATAGTGGGCTTGGACTATTTTCAAATTTACAAAAAATCTGCTAAGTCTCAAAGACCTAGCAGGTTTAAGCTAACATTACACAGAACTATCTATATTTTTAACATCACCATGAATTAATGTGCTTCGTCACCTCAGCACATCCTACATGATACATTAAAATTCAAATAGCTATATCTGCGTAACATTAAGTTTCTTTTAAGATTTAGCTGCTTGTTCTTGATAGAATCCCATCAAAATTTTAGCAACTTCTGGCCGTGAAAATTCTGGTGGTAAATCTTTACCTTCAGATAACATTTTACGTACCTTAGTACCGGAAAGAATCACAAAATCTTCTTTGGTATGATCTGGAACATCACGCATCATAACTACTTTATTCAACTTCTTAGAATAGGCAGTGTGATCAGCTCGGAAAATTTCAATTAATAGAGAACCTTCTGGTACTTTATCATCAAAAATTGTTTGAGAATCAAAAGCACCGTAATAATCACCTACTCCAGCATGATCACGTCCCACGATAAAGTGAGTACAACCAGTGTTTTGACGGAAAGTGGCATGTAATACGGCTTCACGTGGACCAGCATACAACATATCAAAACCGTAACCAGTAACCATAACAGTATTAGGTGGAAAATAAACTTCTACCATCTTGCGGATAGCGGCATCACGTACTGGTGCTGGAATATCGCCCGGTTTTAATTTACCCAATAACATATGAACCAGAATACCATCGGTTTTCAGAGTTTCATAGGCCATTCGACATAATTCTTCGTGAGCCCGATGCATAGGATTACGAGTTTGGAAAGCTACCACTTTATTCCAGCCACGTTCTTTAATTTCATTGCGAATTTCTACCGCAGTACGGAAAGTATCAGGGAAGTCTTTTTGGAAATAACTGAAATTTAAAACTTGGATTGGCCCGGAAATAACATATTTACCGGAATTAAGAAAAGTTGTAGCACCCGGATGTTCACCATCAGTAGTGGTGAACAATTCAGTAGTCATAGTATTAAGCTGTTCATCAGTCAACTCTTCAATAGATTCAATGTCTTGAATAGCTAATACCGGATTCCCTTCTTCATTTGGGTCACGTAGAGCAATACGTTTGGCATCTTTGATAGCATCAATATTGTCGGTACGATTAAAGATTGGAACTGGCCAAAATAAACCACTGGTGGTTTTAAAATCTTTAGCAACGCTTAATCCATCAGCAATATTCATATAGCCGGTTAGAGGATTAAAATAACCAGCACCAAGCATAACTGCGTTAGAAGCTGCTGGCGAGTTCAACAATAAAGAAGGTAAAGTTTCGGCTTCTTTTTGTAAGGCGTGATGTTTATCTACATCATAAACAAAAAGTGGGTTAAGAGTGTCAGAGCCATGTGGCTTGATCATTTAAAATGTCTCCTAATGGGGGGGTTAAGTAATCTTTATTAACAAGATAGTTAAGTGAAAACATTTAATATTTGAATCGTAATTAACAAAATTCAAGATTTTTCAAATCGTTTATAACTGCTATAAACTTAAATTAATGAAACCCATTTATCAGCTTTAATACTTTGTTTAGCATTAACAATTTTAAGTTATAATAATATAACTGACTGTATCTGTATTGCGTTGATTTTTGTCAAATGTTAATTAAGAGGCAAAGTTTTATTTTGCAATGGATTAAATTTCTTCCGAAAAGTTGAAAAATATTGGTATCTTAATGGTAGTGTAAATATGTTATAATTTGTTGTTTATCTACCTGAATTAATAGTTAATAGTTCGGACATTTTTTTAAATTAATTTAAATGTAGGTCGGAGTTTATGAATCAATTGTTAACCTCGAAGGTCAATTCAAATTGAAATATAACTCAAAAAAAAATACTGGTTTTGACTTCTCTTAACAGTTTTGGTATTAATATTTTTTTGGTTATTATATTTTTCTGATGTTATTTGTTCGATTTTTAGTTTATTACATTATTTACTGTAACGAAAACTTTTATATATTATATTTTTTAGTGGGGATGGTTATCCTATTAACCTAACAATGAACAATAAAATTATCGGAATTTTTGGTGGGACTTTTAATCCAATTCATCATGGCCATTTGAGATTAGCTATTGAACTATATGAACGGTTAGATTTGGCTCAGGTGCGATTTATTCCAGCAGCTTCGCCACCACATAAACAGCAGCCTTGTGTAACTGGTCAACAAAGATTACAAATGGTACAAGCCGCTATTAATGGAATTCAAGGTTTAACTGTTGATGCTCGTGAGTTGCAGCGTACTGGTCTTTCTTATACAATCGACACATTAAACAGTTTTCGTAAAGATTATCTGACTAGCCCCCTTGGTTTAATTTTAGGAATGGATGCTTTTTTAAGTTTACCTAGTTGGCATAAATGGGAAGAGCTTATTAATTTAACTCATTTTATAGTTGTTGGTCGAGAACAATTTGATTTATCTACATCTAATATGATGCACATTTTTTTGCGTAAGCATCAAACAGATAATTTGAAGGATTTAACAAGCCAAATTGCTGGCAAGATTTGGATACAAGATATTCCCACCTTAAATATTTCTGCAACTCAAATTCGTGCTATAATTGCAACTGGTAAAAATCCTAATTATCTACTTCCAACAGCAGTTTTAAACATAATAAACGCTCAACAGTTTTATAGCAATTCTTAATTATGAACACCTAAATAAGTGTTAAATATCTGTACAATTTAGACATTAAAATTCAAAATTACATTAGATATTTCAGATAATACGCACTATAATATTAAGTCTATCCTTAAAATATAAATAACTATGAACATAGAACAATTACTCAGTATAGTTAAAGACGCATTAGCAGATAAAAAAGCCCATGATATCGAGGTGCTTGATGTACGCAATCAAAGCAGCATAACAGATTTTATGGTGATTGCAACTGGCAATACAAGTCGTCAAGTCGTGGCTTTGGCACAACATATAGTGGAAAAAGCTAAATCCTATGGACAGAAACCATTAGGTGAAGAAGGTAGCAACGTTGGAGAATGGGTATTGGTTGATTTAGGTGATATAATTGTCCATATAATGCAACCAGAGACCCGTGATTTTTATCAATTGGAAAAATTATGGTCTGAGGCTAATACTGTTAGTAACTTAACTTAAAGGAGACATACATGCAAAGTTCGGCGATGATGAAAGCATCTGATTATTCTGATTATGAGTTTGATTTAGGATTTTCTAATTCCAAAAAAACTTCTGTTGTGAAAGAAAATGTTGAACAAATAACAATACCTTATATTCCTCAGACGAATCAAGAAATAGCAGATGATACAGAGCATTCCTTACGTCGCTTTCATTTAGGTGATCCTGATGCTATCAGTGAAGCAATAACAGAAAATTATGTACCAGCATTGTTACATGCTTATCGAGATACTTCCAAAGTACGTTATGATTATCCTTTATTTCTATATCCAACAGATAATACAGAGGCTAAAGCAGAACGATTGGCTCGTTCAGCAACTCCAGAATTATGGAAGATAGTTGAATCATTCGCTCCCGGTTCTGAAAACGCCAGAATTTTAAAGGATAATTTACCACGCTTAGAACGTTATTTACGAGAAAATCTCCCGGAAGGACCAGTATCAGCTATTTCAGCATTGTCTCAAGCTGGTCAATTTTTACAACAAGAATTAGATTTAGATGCTAACAATAATGACAATTTTGTAGCTGATTTTAACAAGTTACTAGATGCTATTCAGCCTGAAATTCAACTGCTTGGTTATGGACGATTTACTGCTATTCATTTATTAAATCATGCTATTTGTAACCGTTTAATTCCTAGACAAGCAGATTTTAAAAGCAAGGTTGAAAAATACATTAATGCTCTTAAAAAACTTTTAGAAGTTGAATGGGGTAAGTCGGATGAATCTATTGAACCTAAAATGATGCGAGATAGCGTTGGTGTTGCCGGAAATCATTTCGATCCAACGGCTTTATCCGAGGTTATGACTCATTCAAAAGGTTCAGTTATTATGTCACCTGAACGTTATGAGCGAGTTAAAAATGTTCTGCAAACTTTGGAAACTTACCTACAAGAAAATGAACATACTTTAGTACGTATCATCCATCTTGGTCGGATAAGTGGAGATTGGGTTGATGAAAATATAACGATTGAAGCATGTATTGACCCAGAACCAATTCAGAAAGCCAGAGAGATTTTTCAACAACAAGCTGTTAAATTAGCTGAAGTTTTTAAATCAGTACGGATTGCTCAGTTGGAATTAGATAATGTTTATGATTCATCTTTGCATGATCCTTGGTTTGCCAATTTCACCTGGGAAGCTTTTTCTAAGGAAGAATTGCTTGTTTTACCAGCAGTTATTGTATTAGAATCTGCCGACCGAGTTGCAAAAGAACGGATGCCGGCTCTATCAAGATTACTCAGTTCTGGTCAACCTATCCATGTTTTAGTTGGAGTTAGGGCTCATAACAATCCTCATTCAAGCAATGATGAATTTCTTAACTATCGGTTTGAATTAGGATATTTTGGTATTTGCCATAGACAAGCTGTAGTTTCACAATCTTCTTCTGCTCGACATGAACATTTATTAGAGCAATTATTATCAGCATTAGATGCCACCCGAACTAGTTTACACATAATTAACACTGGAATGCAGCGTGTTCAAGGAATTAATGCTTGGTTAGTTGCCGGAGCTGCTCTTGAAAGTCGAGCTAATCCATTTTTCCATGTTAATCCAGAAGCTGGTAATGCAGCGTCAGATAGAATGACTTTTGCCGGTAATCCACAACCAGAATTAGACTGGGCTAAACACAGTTTTCAGTATAAAGACGAAAATGACGTAGTTATTGATACTGAATTATCTTTTACATTTGCTGATTATGCCTTATTAGTTCCTAACTTGAGTGGTTATTTTTGTGCAGTACCAGTCGGTTATGACAATGAAGCTCTAATTGACATTGAAACTTACTTATCCAATTCCGGTTGGCAAGATTATAAACAGCTTCCTTTTATTTGGTCAGTCAATGAGAATGGTGAATTACATAAATTAATAGTGTCACGTCCGCTAATAGTTGCTTGTCGAGATCGGTTGAATTATTGGCATACTTTACAAGAATTAGCTGGTATTAATAATAAATATGTTGAAATAGCAGTACAAGAAACCAAAACTGAAATTCAGGCAGAAGTTGAACAAAAAGTTGCTAATTTACAATCTGAACAAGCTTTACAGTTAGAGCAAGCCCGTCGAGATACTGCCGGCGAAACTATGCAAAAATTGTCAGAAGTTTTACTAGGCATGGATTTAACCGCTACTACTCCAATTAAAAAAACTGTAACAACTCCAACAGAAGCTAAAATACCAGAAGAAACTGTTGAAGAACCGATAACCGAAGAATTAGTTGAAGAAACCGAACAAGTCGTTTTTGATGATCCTTGGATAGATAGTGATTTATGTACTAGTTGTAATGACTGTTTGAACATTAATGGTATGTTGTTTGTATACAATGATAGCAAACAAGCTACATTGGGAGACTTAAGTAGTGGTACTTACGCTCAATTAGTTGAAGGAGCCGAAATTTGTCCAGCTAATTGTATCCATCC
This sequence comes from Candidatus Halobeggiatoa sp. HSG11, assembly GCA_030378105.1. GTDB lineage: Bacteria > Pseudomonadota > Gammaproteobacteria > Beggiatoales > Beggiatoaceae > DRQV01. The sequence goes on from JAUCGL010000081.1 coordinate 9,897, forward strand.
GGGTAAACCTAATAACCTTAATGAAGCAGGAATAGAAGAGTTGATTAAGCGAGCTGAACCATTTAATAAATTGTAATTAATTTGGTAAAAATATCTTGAATGGTACGATTTATTTTCCAGCAAATTTTTGACATCCTTCATATTAACGCAAGTGAACAGTTATTTCGGGAATGGAGTGAAACGGATTTTCCGAACCCATATCTAGCAATCGTTTTGGGAAATCCACTTTGTTTCATTCCCGAAACAACTGTCAACTACTTTTGAAGGATGCCAAATTTTTCACCGTTTATGCAGAACTAGCTATTCCAAATATGTTAACTATTGAACTAAAATTTGACTTATAGACATAAGATTCATAGTGTGGTATCTTTTTAATTCAAATCGGGATTAATTTCAGCAGTGGGAAAAATATGATGAATAAAGAAATACTTACATTAATTAAGCAGGTTGCAAAAACTGGTGAAACAGACCTTGATCTTTCGGAATATAGATTAAAAAAACTTCCTGATTCCTTATTTGAGTTATCTCATCTTGAATATTTATCAATTAATGATAATCAACTAACTGATTTACCGTCAAAAATTTCCAAGTTATCTAATCTTAAAAGTTTAGATATAAGTGATAACCAGTTATTAACATTACCGCCAGAGCTTGCTAATTTATCTTATTTAGAAACATTATTTGTAGAAAATAATAGTTTAGCTATGTTAGGGCCAAGTATTGTTAAATTAACTCAGCTAAAAACTTTAAACTTAAGCGGTAATCAATTAATTGTATTGCCAGCAAAAATGTCTCAATTGGCAAAGTTAAAAGATTTAGATTTAAGCTATAATCGCCTTATAGCTATGCCACCGGAAATTGTACAATTACCTCAATTACGCAATCTAGACCTAAGCGGTAACCCACTGATTAATATTGTGCCTAATATTTTTCAAATGTCTAAGTTAAAAACCCTTAATTTAAGTAATGCTAAATTGACCACTTTACCGGCTGAATTTTCACAATTGCCTAAGTTAAGAGAACTGGACCTAAGTGCTAATTCTTTAACAACAATCCCATCGGCTATTTTTGACCTGCACAAATTGCGAGAATTATATCTCAATGAGAATAAAATTGAGACGTTACCACCGGAAATCTCACAGTTAAACGAATTAGAATGGTTGGATTTTCGAGATAATAAGTTGACTAGCTTACCATTAACAATTTCAAAACTGTCTAACCTTGATTGGTTATTGTTAGAAGATAATCCGCTACCAATTCCACAAAATATTTTGGAAGAAGCTGATGATCCTGAAACGATAATTAATTATTATGTAAAACGTTATTCTGCATAAGAAATGGATAAAATTGAAGAAATCGTTGAAAATATAGAGCAGTATAAACTAGGTGAAACTGACGAAGAATTTGTTTGTATCAGCGAGGAGCATAATCAGATAGTTGCCGTAGCAATGATTAAACAGGCTGAATTCCACTTAGATATTTTAAGTCAGGATTTTGACCCTGATGTATATGATAATCAGGAATGTTTTGATGTAATTGAAGATTTAGCTCTTCGTAGTCGATATTCACGAATTCGGATTTTATTGCATAATACTAAAAAGGTTTCTCAACGTGGCCATTTAATTTTTTATCTCGGTAAACGTTTGGGTAGTTTAATTCAATTTCGTAGTATTGCAGAAATACATAAACATATTCCCGACACTTTTATGTTGGTTGATGGAATTGGAATAATGCATCGACCTCACACTGATACTTTGGCCGCTACTATTAATTTCAAAGATCGGCCAAAAACCAAAAAATTATTGCAATTATTTAATAAAATTTGGGAAGATAGTGAACCTGATCCTGAATCACGGTATGTTGTTATATAAATTGGTAATCAGTTTGAGTGAACAATAGTCGTGATGTCCACGGAATGTTTATATCCGTATTCCGTGAACTAATCAATTTTTCAGCGAAACAGTTATTACTTGCCTCGACACGTCCGATCTCATCTGATCTTATTATTACCTATCTTTTTTTATCAACATAATCCATTATAATCAGTCATATTTATAAACTTATTTAAGAAAAATTTCTATTGGAATTTAGCGGAGACTTACTCATCGTTATACATTAAGTCTCAAGCAACAAATTGTAGAGTGGATAGAATGAAATCCACCATTTTGAAGGTTCGGTGGGTTTCCACTTCGTTCCTTCCCACCCTACATAATCACTGCCATTTGCGTTAAGGGCAACCATAAAGGATTGCCCCTACGTTAAATGATGGTTTGTAGGGATTATTTCTTGTGGTTACCCCAATCAATTTCCTTAACTTAATGGCAGTGACTCTATATAATATATTTTAATTTCAAGTACTTAAATAATTATGTATAACGATGAGGACTTGGGTTGAGGGGCAAGTTTCAGATGTATATGTTATTATAGTGCAGTTGAATTTATTTCACTATCAGACAACTTAACAAAAATTCCCAAACATATTTATTAACCAACGGAGTATTAAATGGCAGTTGAACGCACTTTGTCAATTATCAAACCAGATGCAGTTGCAAAAAATGTAATTGGCGAAATTTATTCTCGATTTGAAAAAGGTGGTTTACGCATTATTGCAGCCAAAATGCTACATTTAACTCGTGAACAAGCAGAAGGTTTTTATGCTGTACATAAAGAACGGCCTTTTTTTGGAGAACTAGTTAATTTTATGTTATCTGGTCCAGTTATGGTACAAGTGTTAGAAGGTGAAAATGCCATTTTAGTTAATCGTAATGTTATGGGGGCCACTAATCCAAAAGATGCGGAAGCAGGGACTATCCGTGCTGATTTTGCTGAAACAGTTGATGAAAATGCTGTACATGGTTCCGATGGTCCAGATACCGCTAAAGCTGAAATTGCATTTTTTTTCACTGATTCAGAAGTTTGCCCTCGTACAAGATAATATAGCTAGTTTTGGATTAATGGCAATCCTTTGTGGTTGCCCATAAATATAATTATATATATGAATAAAAAAGCAAAACAAGGTTCAAAAACTGCTAAAACTACAATTTTTTAATCTTTTATTCTTAATTTTTAATTATGGGTCTATTATACAAGGGTGGATAGAATGAAATGAAATCCACCATTTTGAAGGTTCGGTGGGTTTACACTTCGTTCCTACCCACCCTACATAATATATTTTTATTAAAAGCTTTTTCACTTTTAGTTTTTAACTTTTCACTCTATCTTGGATTCCTTTATAATATTCAAAATATAATAATATGTTCAAACCCTTACCTCTTTTCATTGGATTACGTTATACTCGTGCTAAACGCCGTAATCATTTTATTTCTTTCATTTCACTTACTTCTATGCTAGGTATAGCTTTAGGAGTAACAGCTCTGATAACTGTTTTGTCAGTGATGAATGGTTTTGAAAAAGAACTACAGCATCGCATGTTAGGCATGTCAGCTCATGTTGTGGTGAACACTTTAAATAACCATTGGAATGATTGGCAAAAATTAGCAGAACAGTTCGCAAAAAAGCCGCATGTAACTGGAATAGCTCCGTTTATACAAGGTCAGGCTATGGTTACTCATAATAAAAATGTTGAAGGTACTTTTTTGCAAGGTATTTCCCCTCAATATGAACCACAAGTATCTAAAGTAAAAGATAAAATGATGGCTGGTGAATTAGATAATCTGCAAGCTGGCAAATTTAATTTAATTTTAGGTAATGAATTAGCTCGCACTCTTGGAGTTGGGATAGGAGACAAGGTGACTTTAGTGGTTCCACAAGCGTCAGTTACCTTAGTCGGACTTTTGCCACGCATGAAACGTTTTACAATTGGCGGAATTTTTAATATTGGAATGCACGAATTTGACAGTGGTTTAGTTTTACTCCATATTGAAGATGCGGCCAAACTTCTACGTATGCCTCCCGGTAGCATTAATGGTCTCAATATTAAGTTGGACGATATGTTTATTGCCAAACAGTTTAGTTCAAAATTACAAAATGAATTGCCATTTGGTTACTACAGCTACGATTGGACTTATCGACATAAGAATTTTTTTGAGGCCATAAAAATGGAAAAAACAGTTATGTTTGTTATTTTAACTTTGATTGTGGCAGTAGCAGCTTTCAATATTGTTTCCACATTAGTTATGGTTGTGACAGATAAACAAGCAGATATTGCAATTTTACGAACTTTGGGAGCAACTCCAAGGACTGTTATGATGATTTTCATGGTGCAGGGGATTTTGATAGGGGTGTTTGGAACTATGTTGGGATTAGGTGGCGGAATTGGTTTGGCTTTAAATATTGAAACAGTTGTTCCGGCAATTGAGCAGCTTTTTAATGTCCAATTTTTATCATCAGATGTTTATTACATAAGTGATTTGCCTTCCGATTTACGCTGGATGGATGTTAATAAAATAGCTAGTTTATCATTATTAATCAGTTTATTGGCAACTATCTATCCAGCTTGGCGAGCTTCACGCACTCAACCAGCTGAGGCTTTGCGTTATGAATGATACAGTTTTGGATTGTAAAAATATAAGTAAGAGTTTTAAAGAAGCTGATCTTGAAGTTGATGTATTACAACAGATAAATTTGACTATTAAAAAAGGTGAACAAGTCGCTATCGTTGGTAGTTCTGGAGCTGGCAAAAGTACTTTGTTACATTTATTAGGTGGTTTAGATACACCAACTACCGGTGAAGTTTGGGTAGCAGGCAAGCAGATAGGAAGTTTAAATCAAGCAAAACTTGGTTCATGGCGTAATTTACACTTAGGTTTTGTTTATCAATTTCATCATTTGTTACCAGAATTTACTGCGTTAGAAAATGTTTGTATGCCATTGTTAATAAAAGGTTTGACAGTTGCTGACGCTAAGGATAAGGCCACTACTATTTTAAACCAAATAGGTTTAGAGAAGCGTTTAAAGCATAAACCCGGTGAATTGTCTGGTGGAGAGCGGCAACGAGCAGCAGTTGCACGGGCTTTAGTTACTGAACCAAGTTGTGTATTGGCTGATGAACCAACCGGTAATTTAGATAAACGTACTGCTGAACAAGTTTATGAACGTATTTTAGAATTAAATAATATGATTGGCACTAGTTTAGTATTGGTGACTCACGCTCCTGATTTAGCAAAACGTATGGATCGAACTTTAACTTTGGTTGATGGTAAGTTTATTGATTCTTAAAAGGGTAAAGTAGGTTTTCTAGTTCCCAACGTCTTCGTTCACTGCCATTTGCGTTAAACAAATTGATTGGGGTAACCACAAGAAATAACCCCTACAAATCATCACATAACGTAGGGGCAATCCTTTATGGTTGCCCTTAACTTAATGACAGTGAATGTCTTCGTTGGGAATTCATTCAGGGACGCTCTGCGTACCGCAACGCATAGCATTAGGCATTTCCAACAAAGATATCTCATCGTTATACATTAAGTCCCAAGCTACAAATGTAGGGTGGATAGAATGAAATGAAATCCACCATTTTGAAGGTTCTAAGATATTTTTGATTTGTGTATAACGATGAGGTGAAGATGTTAGGAACGAGATAAATAAAAATTATGTCTTACAGTGACTTCACTTTAAAAAAAGTAAAAAACAAATTTGATTTAAATATAGTAGAAAATGAAGATTTGTTTTCAATAGTTAAAGAAGTTGAAATCAGCGATTTTTTATCTATAACTTTAAAACAAAATGTCCCTTTAGCACTGGCAATCAGTACAGAAAAAGCTTGTTCTGAGTTGATTATCATAAATATTCTGTTGGAAATTAAGAAGCAATTAAATATTAGCTTTTTTTCAGGTATAGATTTTACTGTAGATAAGGAAAAAGGCTTAAATGGATTTTGCGATTTCATAATAAGTAAATCACCAGAACAACTATTTTTAGATTCCCCTATTTTAGCAGTTGTCGAAGCCAAGAATGAGAAAATTGTTAGTGGATTAGGTCAATGTATTGCTGAAATGATAGCCACGAGAATTTATAATGAACGAGAAAAGAACAGTATTTCATGTATATATGGTGCAGTTACAACTGGCCATGCTTGGAAATTTTTAAAATTAGAAGAAGACACAGCATATATAGATATTGAAGATTATTATATAAAAAATCCACAGAAAATTATTGGAATATTCAATCATATAATAACTAACTACAAGGCTAACAATTAGGTATTAATTTAAAAAAATATCATGGCATTCAGCGACTATAAAACAATTTCACAAGTACAAACAGAGTATCAAATTAAATACCAAGAGGTTAATTTTATTATTCAGAAACCCTATAAATCCTCTGCAACTTTTATTGCTGAATTTGAATTTAATCAACAAAATATGGATATATTTTCATCTGAAGCCGCAAGATGTGAAATTATTATTTTTCCAATATTAAGAGAAGTTTATAAAAATTATTACCAAAAAACATCACTTTGGATACAAAAATCAATTTCTTATGATGAAAAACTGAACGGTACTCCAGATTATATTATTTCCAAAAAATCAGAGCTTGGAAAAACAATGTTAGAATGTCCGTTGCTTATTGTTGTTGAAGCTAAAAAAAATGACTTTGAACAGGGATGGGCTCAATGCTTATCTGAATTAATTGCTGCCAAAAATCTTAATCAGTCTGAAAAATCTGTTTACGGAATAGTAACAGATGGAAAGTTATGGGAATTTGGGAAATTAAATGATAATACTTTTACCAAAAATATTGATAGTTTTGCCGTCACAGACTTATCTAAGTTATTTAATTTTTTAAACTCTCTTTTTGATATGACGGTTAAAGAACTTGCTTAAGAAAATAATCTTTTTATTGAATGGATATTAAGGTGATGCTAAATAAAATTAAACCTATCCTTTTTTATTACAATAAGTATAATATCAGCCAATAAATAATTAATAATTATGCGTAGATTACCAGTTTATTTACTATTAGACTGTTCAGCTTCCATGACCGGTCAGCCCATTGAGCAAGTTCGGCAGGGATTAAGAGCTTTGTTGGATGATTTATTTGATGAGCCAATGGCGTTGGAAACTGTGTATTTATCGGTGATAACATTTAACAGTACTGCTGAACAGTTAATCCCATTGACCGAAATAATTCAATTTAAAGAACCACAGATTCAAGCTCAAGGTACAACTGCATTAGGAGCTGCATTACATTTATTAATCAATTGTTTAAAAGCAGAGCAGAACGTAACTGGGAAACGAGATTGGAAACCGTTGGTATTTTTAATGACTGATGGAATACCAACCGACAATTGGGAAGCAGAGGCAGAACAATTAAAATCTTACCAATTAGCTAACGTTATTGCATTTGCTGCTGGAGCTAAAGCTAATATTGATAATTTACAAAAGATTACTGATATTATTTTAAAAACCGAAGAAATTTCTCAAGGAACCATCAAGGCATTTTTTCAATGGATGAGTCAATCAATTGTCCATACTGGTAAGACCATTCAAGTCACGCCGGAAGAGATTGATTTTCCTCCTCCTCCACCACATATTCAGATTGTACCGTGATATTTTGTGCTTCTTAATATTTCGGTGGTCCTAAATAAAGTAGTGATGACTCCAAAAAAACTTGCTATACTTTTTCAGATAAATAATTTCACTTAAAACCTACGAAGTTTCCAAAACCTCGCAGGTTTCACACTACATATATAGGACTACCAACATTTTGCAGCATCATGAAATTTCTGCGAAACTCATACTTTTTACATTACCATCAAATTATGGTATTCTTGAAAGATAAACTTATAATTCAAATCATATATTTATGAATAAAATTAAATTATTTACATTAATTGGAATATTACTTAGCTTCACTGTTTTACAGGCCAAAGTTGTTACCCAAGAAGAATTTATTAACGATATGGTTAGTAAGCATAACTTTAATAAATTGTATTTAACTCAATTGCTTGGAAAAGCTGAAGTTAAGTCAAAAATTATTAAGCTTATGACACCACGCAAAAAAGGTAAAGCTAAACCTTGGCATAAATACAGAACCATATTTGTCAATGATAAAAAGATTAAAGGTGGAGTCAAATTTTGGAGAAATAATGCTAAAACATTACAAAGAGCTGAAAAAATTTTTGGAGTTCCAGCAAAAATTATCGTTTCTATAATTGGAGTAGAAACTATTTATGGTAAAAATACTGGTAGTTTTCGAGTTCTTGATGCTTTGGTGACTTTAGCTTTTTACTATCCAAGACGAGCTGACTATTTTCGTAAAGAGTTAGAGAATTATTTAATTTTAACTCGTGAAGAAAGACTCAATCCGTTGCGACAAAAAGGTTCTTATGCGGGTGCAATGGGAATTGGTCAGTTTATGCCTAGTAGTTTCCTTAATTATGCAATAGATTTTGATGGGGATGGTAAACGTAATATTTGGACTAATAACGTTGATGCCATAGGTAGTGTAGCCAATTATTTTAAACAGCATGGTTGGAAAACTGGTAGCCCCGTTATAACTGCAACTAAAATACGTACTAATGCCATAAAAAAATTACTCTCTTTAGACTTTGCTCCTAAATATACTTTACAACAGCTTAAAAAATGGGGTTTGCTATATTTTGGTAAAGAACCAAATTATACTAACGGTATGGTGATAGATTTAGAAACCAAACTTGGTACTGCTTATTGGCTTGGCTTTCAAAATTATTATGTCATAACTCGTTATAATCGCAGCAAACATTATGCAATGGCTGTTTATCAATTAGCTCAGGAGATTGAAAATGCTAAATAATATATTTAAAATTTTATTATTAGGATTGGTTGGAAGTTGTACTGTTCATCCAAATTATTCATCGCCTAATGAAAATCATGGCAGTCATACTGCTCCACAACCGGCACAACCAACATATTCAACAAACCCAAGATACTTGGAACCACGTCCTAATCGTCCTTCAAAAAGACTTGCACCAGTCTCGCCACCGGTACGTTCTAAAGATCGTAGACCAATACATTCAAATCCATACCCTTCGAGAAGCCGACCTCCTTCAAAAAGAATTGTACCACCAGCATATTTAAGAAATAATGGTTCTCGTCCATCCAAGGGCATTTCACGACCAAAATATCTTAAGCAACCTTCTAGCAATTATAAACCTCAAGTTCCTAGTATAAAAGGTTATATGAGTAAGGGTTATGCTTCTCAATATAAACTAGCTGAACATGGAATGAAAACATCAAGTGGTCAAATTTATGATATGTATGGTATGACAGCAGCACATACAGAATTACCACTTATGTCAACTGTTGTAGTCAAAAATCTTCGCACCGGACGTAGCGTAGTAGTTACCATTAATGACCGTTTACATCATGGTTTAATTAAATTATCCTATGTTGCTGCAAATAATCTGGGTTTGTTTAAATACCCGGCTCAATTGTTAGAAATTCGAGGCTTATAATATTGGTAGTCCTGATAATATGTAGTTCCATAGGTTTCACCCCATTGGGGTTGTTTTAACTATCCTGAAAGGATTGAATTATGAATAGCCACCGATGAAATCGGTGGGATATAAAAGCTTTCAGCGTAATCTCAGAACATCACTATTTTATTCAGGACTACCCTAACATTAACTAAATATGAAACTATTATTACCATTATTACTATATTCCATTCAAGTCACCGCTATAACTTTAGTACCAACTCCACCATCAGTTACAGCAGATGCTTATATTCTGCAAGATTTTCATAGCGGTAGAGTATTGATGGAGAAAAATATCAACAAACGAATTGAGCCAGCTAGTTTAACTAAGTTAATGACTGCTTATCTGGTATTTAAAAAACTTAAAGCTGGTAAAATAAAATTAGATGATACTGTCACCATCAGTGAAAAAGCTTGGCGAATGACTGGTTCTCGTATGTATTTGGAAGTAAACACTCAAGTATCAGTTGAATTGTTATTAAAAGGGATGATTATTCAATCTGGTAATGATGCAAGTGTTGCCCTAGCAGAATTTATAGGTGGTACTGAAGAAGCTTTTGCTAGTTTAATGAATGAACAGGCAAAACAATTAGGTTTAAATGGTACTCATTACGTTAATAGTACTGGGATGCCAGATGAACAGCACTATACCACAGTTCAGGATTTAGTCACTCTTTCGCAACTATTAATTCGTAATTTTCCTGAATATTATCTTTGGTATTCAGAACAAAAATTAACTTATAATAATATAACTCAACCTAATCGTAATAGATTATTAAAACGAGATCCAAGTGTTGATGGAATGAAAACTGGTTATACTGAAAAAGCTGGTTATTGTTTAGTTTCATCTGCTAAACGAGAAAAAATGCGACTAATTTCTGTTGTCATGGGAACTAAAAGTGATAAGAAGAGAATTCGTGAAAGTGAGATAATACTTGATTATGGATTTCGTTTTTTTGAAACTTTTCGTATTTATGAAGCTAATCAACCTTTAGATTTTGCAAAAGTTTGGAAAGGTGATAAAAAGCAGTTTCAATTGGGTTTAGCAGATATTTTATATGTAACTATACCCAAGGGCCAATATAATAAATTAAGAGCAACAGTATTTTCCAACCCATATATTATAGCTCCAGTTAAAAAAGGAGAAGACTATGGAACACTTAAGATAACTATGGGAAATCAAGTTGTTTTAGAACATCCTCTTATTGCTTTAAATTCTGTTAATAAAGGGGCTTTGTGGGAGCGATTAATAGATTCATTCTTTTTATTTTTTTATTGATGTTATGAAAGCATGATACTGGATTTGAATTATTCATGAATCTCTTAATATTTCGTTCCCAACGAGACGTTGGGAACGAGATAACAAATTGTAGGGCGGATAGAATGAAATCCTCCATTTTGAAGGTTCGGTGGGTTTCCACTTCGTTACTACCCACCCTACATAATCACTGCCATTTGCGTTAAGGGCAACCATAAAGGATTGCCCCTACGTTTCAAAAGCTTTGGGTCAATTCTATCCAATCGGCTAGTTTTTGTTTGACAGAGCCATCGCTTAAAACTTCTTTGGCTCTATCAATTCCAGTCACCAAACTATCAGTTAAACCAGCAGCGTAGATACCAGCACCGGCATTTAACGCAATAACATCCCTTGCCGCAATACTTTTATTATTAAGTACTTCTTGTATCGTAGCAACGCTTTCTTCCACAGAATTAACTTTAATAGCATCTAATGATGTGGCTCGTTCCAAACCAAATTCATCTGGCATTATTGTATAAGTTGTTATGTTGCCATTATTTAATTCAGCTACAAATGTTGGGGCAGCTATACTTATTTCATCCAAACCATCTTCAGAATGTACCACCAAGACATGCTTGCTTCCTAGTTGTTGTAAAACTTGAGCAATTGGTTCTACCCAATCTCTACTAAAAACTCCCAATAGTTGATTTGAAGCTGATGCTGGATTAGTTAGTGGTCCCAATAAGTTAAATATTGTTCTAACTCCCATTTCACGTCTTGGTCCAATAGCATGTTTCATAGCACTATGATGTAAAGGAGCAAACATAAATCCAATTCCAAGTTTATTAACACATTCAGATACTTGTTCTGGGGTTAAGTCGATTTTAACTCCGAGTGCTTCCAATACATCAGCACTACCTGATTTGCTAGAAACAGAACGATTGCCGTGTTTGGCGACTGCTCCACCAGCGGCGGCAACTACTAAAGCACTAGTTGTGGAGATGTTAAATGTGCTGCTACCATCTCCACCAGTTCCAACAATATCAACTACATGTTGTCTATCAACTGCTACTGGAGTAACTAAGTCTCGCATAATTTGGGTAGCGGCAGCTATTTCTGTAACTGTTTCGCCTTTCATACGCAAGCCAATTAAAAAACCTCCAATTTGAGCTGGAGTTGCTTGACCGGTCATAATAATTTGCATTACTGATGACATTTCGTCCATTGTTAAATTACGTTGTTCTGTTACTGCTTTTAGTGCTAATTTAATGTCCATGATGTTCCTGTTTTTAATTATGAATTTATAATGTTGGTTGGGTGTAGTGAGATAATCTTGTCAGAATCAGGATTTTCAGTATACCTCGTTCCCAACATCTTGGTTCACTGCCATTAAGTTAAGGATAAGTTATTGTGTGATATAATGAATATTATAGCATAAAAAAACTTTTGATGAAGGTATAATGATGTTCAAAAAAAACAAGCAGTTGAGACAAGTCAAGAATTAATTGA
>JAUCGL010000082.1 GCA_030378105.1 Candidatus Halobeggiatoa sp. HSG11
TTATTATCTTTATTTCTGAACTTCTACAACAGGGACAGTTTTCTGATTGGTTAAGTTTTTTCATTATACTATTTTAAACTATTAATTAATATTTTGCTAGTATTAATTTTACTTGGAGCCCAGTACCAAAAATTAAAATTAAGTATAATTTATACAAGCAAACATTTATAAAAATACTATACATGATGTAATAGTAAGGATAAAATAGCTTTAATTCTGCTAAAATACCAATCAATTAAAAACTCTGAAATGTCTTTAAAATCATTAATCATAACTTATCAACAGCAAGTTGATAATGCCTTGAACATTTTTCTGCCTAGTGCTGATACTAAGCCAACTAACTTACATAAAGCAATGCGTTATGCTGTATACAATGGAGGTAAACGCATTCGTCCAATATTGGTTTATTTGACTGGAGCAGCATTAAATGTTCAACCAAAGCAATTAGATATTCCGGCTTGTGCAGTTGAACTTATCCATGCTTATTCTTTAATACATGATGACTTACCAGCTATGGATGACGATGATTTACGGCGTGGCAAGCCGACCTGTCACAAAGCATTTGATGAAGCAACAGCTATTTTAGCCGGAGATGCTCTTCAAACTTTGGCTTTTTATATAATAAGTCATACTAAAAATACAATGATGGTTGAAACTTTAGCCAATGGTTCGTTAGGTATGGTAGATGGTCAAGCAATAGATATAGATTCAACTGGCCAGTCTTTAAATCTTGAGGAATTAGAAAATTTACATAATAATAAAACTGGGGCTTTGATTAAGGCTAGTGTTAAACTTGGAGCTTTATCTTGTACAGATATTGATTCAGAAAAATTGCAAAAATTGGATAATTATGCAAAGTGTATTGGTTTAGCTTTCCAAATTCAAGATGATATTTTAGATGTTGAGGCAACTACTGAAATATTAGGAAAAGCTCAAGGTTCTGATATTGCAAATAATAAAGTTACTTATCCATCTTTATTAGGGATGAAAGCATCTAAACAAATGGCTAACGATTTGATTGCCGAAGCTTTAACTAGTTTGACAGATTTTGGAGAACCGGCTGAACCGCTACGATGGATGGCAAATTATATTATAACTCGTTGTTATTAAGATAATTTGCCAATAAAAATACCAAAAACTTAAGAATAACTTTGAATATCCAAACCTTCTAGGTTTTAAAAACCTAGAAGGTTTAATTTCGGTCCTCATTTCTAAGTATCATTTAAGACGTTTTTTAATACTACCAAAAGTACGAATCCAAGGTTTGGTACTTTTACGCAATGGTTCCGGGAGTTTGGCTAATGCCGTTGTTGCCTGAGAATAACTAGGATAATTTCCGTATAATAAAACGTACCAACTTTTTCCCTGAAAATAAGTTTTATACATGGCTATGTTATCAAGTTTATGTTGCTCTGAAAACTTGTGCAATACGGTTTTATCATATGCCCCTAAAACCTGTAATGTGTAATGTTTAGAATTTTGTTTTTTTAACCAAGTTTCATTTTTTATTGATAAGGGTTGTACAACTTCAGGGGTTGGCAAAGTGGCTTCCACCGCATCTGTAGTAGTTATAGTTGGCACAACAACCGGCTCATTAGCCTCAGCATGTTCTGATAAGTTTTCATTAGTCTTAATGTCTGCAACAACAACTGGAGCTGATTGTTTATCAAATAAATTTGGATATTCTAAATAGATAAACCCAGCGATAATTATCAGCACTATAACAATTGGTAATCCCCAAAGTAGTTTTGAATATGATAATGAAGTTTGGGTTAAATGCTGTTCACCAAATTGATGTAAAATTTGCCCTGCATTTTGATTAATTTCTCCCGGTACTCCTTCTGATTCTTTATATATCTTTTTTATAACTTCGCTAGTAAACGGGTGAGTATTACGATAGCCACTATTTTTTATATAAAATTGTAAATAGTCTCGAACTTGGGTTTTGGAAAGAGCCGGTATATCCAAGTTATGCACAAGAGTATCATGCACAATTTCAAATTCAGGGGTTGCTAAAATACTACTTATCTGTGGTTCACAAAATAATACCACTCGCATTCTTGTTAAAGGTTCGCCTTGCATAGCCAATTCTATGACAAATTTCAATGTTGCCAAAGGTAATTTATGAGCGTCATCAATAAATAAAACTGGTAATTGACCATTATAACGAGTAGCAGCAATATGATTACGAAGGCTATCTTGCAATGCTTGCATAGGCTTACCATCATGACGTACATTGAATGCAGTTAATATTTTAGATGCAAACGTTTCTGGTGATATAGCTGGTGTGCTTGTATGTTTGTAAGTCCACCAATGCTCATGCTGAGTTTCAGCAATTTTTTGCAGTTGATTTAATAAAGCCGTTTTACCATAACCAGATTCTGCTAGTATTAACAGCAATTGTTCACTGTTTTGAATTAAATGACAAATTAAGTTAACGCGCTGGCTTAATTCGGGAGTCAAATAATATTTTTGTAATCTTGAGTTAAATGGATTTTCGGAATGAATAGACATAATCTTGTACCGAATGAACATGTAGGTTAAGTTAGTTAAATAACTCAATCTACGGTTGATTTAAAAAATTGTCTCGGCAATGGACGAGCTTGTTTTAATTTATTTAATTGTTTTTTACTATAATGAATAGTGCATTGTTCTTGGTTTGCTTCAATCAGTTGTTGCAAATAATCAACATCACCAATTGTCGCCGTCATTCGAAATCGCCCTTGTTGCTGACTCCATGTTAATCCAACTGGAAAAACATTTAAATTTTTAAGCACTAAATCAGGAGCTAAACTCATTTCTGTTAGTTGATATTGTTGGCGAATTTTAATTTCAAATCTTTTTATCCATAAATAAATGCCTATCAACCAACTAATCACATATATAATACTTAATGTTAACATAATGTTGCCAGAAAAATGTCCTTTATCATAGCTAGTAGCTAACAACAGCCAGATAAAAATAGCAACAATTGATGTTAAAAGCAATTTTATCAATAACCATTTACGTTTTTTTTGACGCAGTTCAACAAAATTTTGACAATGTTCACATGCGTATGCCAAACAAAAATCACGGTTATCTTGATTTAAGAAAGCAAATAGTGCATAGAATATACCAAATATCATTTCTATAATTCGTGAACTGCTGGTTTTATGTTGATTATAGACTATCATAACATGTTCAACATCATTTGAACCACAATAAATACAACAAGAAGGTAAGACAAATACTTTGTCGTTTTTTTCGTATTTTGTTAGTTTTATTTTTACGAATTTAGAAAACATTGGTAAATTTTGTTAATGAAGATAGCTTTTTTATTGTATACCTTATATGAAAATAAGTTAAATTATATTGTAAATTATTTCCAGATTTGTTTGAGCAATACTTTAAGACAGTTGCATTAAAGCCATTTTTGCATTTATATAGAAGTGAAATCAAAACCTAACCAAGAAGAAAAATGTTTAAGTATATGAAATAACTTCGTCAACTGTAATAGGAGTTGCAAGGTCTTCTTGCAAGTCGAAACAAGGGAACCTTGTACTCCGATTTTTAACGGGAGAAGTTGCAAAAGTTTCACATGAATATTAAATGAGGCCGAGCTAGAAGAACTTAACCCGACCTTATCAAAATCTAAATAATAAGATTCTTCAAATCCTAATAACCACCTTTACGCTTACTTTCTGGTAACCCGGCTATTTTACCAGCTTGTTTAGAAGGTCCGGCTGGAAATAACTCATATATGGCTTTAGTATCCACTTTTTTGTCATCCCAAGTGGTTTGCATAACTTTAGTCATTTTCCGCATATTTGGTTGATTACCAGCATTGTTGACGTATTCATCACGTAGATAATTAACCACATCCCAATGACGCTGAGTCATTTCTTCAATGCCTTCTCCTGCTGCAATAGCTTTAGCAACATCTTCATTCCAGTCATCTATTTCAACTAAATAACCGTTAGCATCAGATTCTACAGTGTTACCATTAATTTCATATGCCATGTTTTTATCCTATGGTTATCAAATATTTATATTAAAAATTAAGTTACATTTCAAAAATCTATAATAATTTCGCATTTTAAGCTTTCAAGTTAAAAAACTTAACTAATCATTATATAATAATATCTCTATACCTGACAAAAAATAATAATATATTGATTTTAATTATATAAACATAATCTTTGTATTTATGCCTCAAACTTCAAAATAGGTTTTTCCACAAAGTTTTGCCAGCTAGTTTTAAACTTATCCAAATATAGCATCTGTTGGTAGGAATACCAACCTGTTAAAAAATGTTTAGTTTTAGGCTCTAAATCCAATTGTTCAAGCAATTTATTAGCAACATAAGCATCGTTAAAAAAACCTAATTCATCCTTAAGATGAGAAATAGTTTTATTGTAAGGACGTATGATATTAGCCGGATAAAAGTCAACAAAAAAACGAATTCCATAATTTATTTTTTTTATATCAATTCGTAAATCATGCAACTGAGTTGAATTAAGTTTGGTTATATCCTCACATCTAATTGCGGCTTGGCGAGTTGTTAAAACTTGGTTAGCAAAATCAGTTGTTGGATTGTCTAAATGTTGTAAATATTTATCTTCCAAATTATTCCGCCAAGATTTTTCCAACAACCATTTACTTAACAACAATAGAGTACGAGTATAACGTTGTGAACGCAACATATCACGCACTTTAACATAAGCCTCAGTTTGTTTAGTAGTCAATTTTGATTTTAATTCTTCCATTGAGCAATATGGTTGAATTGGTTGCAAATTAACAGCTAACACATCCCAATCCCTTGCTACAGCCAATACATCGTTGATCCATTTAAGTTCTTGCCGTAATTTTTTATAAGATTTTTTAGGAATCAAAGTTTTATATAAATTTAAACCAGATAATAATCTACGTAAAGCTAATCGCATTTGATGCACACCTTCAATATCATTGTTATATAAAACAATATCTTCATTGGCCTGTAAATGCTGTAAACAATGCCAAATAATATGAATAAAAGCTTGTTCAGCAGTTGTAGTAGAATCAAATTGAATTGAACCGGCTTTGTAAGATTTTAATGGTTGCGGTTTACACAAGCTATAACCAATAGCTGCTTTGCTTTTATTTTCAATAGTAAAAGGTATGTCATCAAGTAAGATTAAGGCAGCTTCGTATAAATTTATTTCAGAACCCGATTTAAGTTCTAATTCTATTTCACTGATTGGTTTACTTTGATTAGAATTTTTAACTTCACCTTGATCAAGTGCAATTTCAATCACACTGTTATTTATATTAATTAACCAAGTTATACGCTTAAATTCAGTAGTAAAGATAGGTTGAATAGTATTAAAATTAGCAGGTAAATATGGTAAGGCATCAGTTGGAATCTGTTCATAATCAGGAGTATCACCAGTTATATCATTTTCCCATTCTTGACGTGTATGCAAACCTCCTACTCCACTCCCAGCAGTTTTTAAAGTTTGTATTCTCCTCTCATCAATATGGCGAATTCTGAAGCCAATTTTATTGCGTAACAAATCATGTTCTACAGTATCAAAATAAACACTATATAATAGTTGACTATTTTTACTTGCTTGTTGTAGTAAGGGATGCTGTTTAACTTTATCAACATCTTCAGTATTTAATAATAACTTTAGTTCTTTTTCAATCATGTTTGTATTTTAATTTGGTTCAATATAAATATCAGCTAGTTGATTGGTATAGCAATTGTTAATTATGAATGGTTAATTATTAATTAAATTCTACAAAAAATATCAATTATTTATTTTGTATTACTGTAATCTATTTAATCGGGAAATACTATATAACTTTTAGAGTTTTCTTCAAATTTTCGTCTAGCTTCTATTGTAGCATATAGTAAGAAGCTGTGAGGTTTTTTATCTTTAAGTGACTATTTTATTTGGTTTATTTGTAACATCAAATTCTAAAAAAAGATATAAAATCAATTGAGAACAGGAGTTTGGGAACAATAATAAATTATAACTATATAATTTACACATACACAACACAAATACCTTGCATTTTTTCTTGCCTATAACTCAATTATCAAGTTTTTCATGAATAACGCACAACATTATATAGCAGAAATATAATAATGGGATTTAATTGTGGAGAATAAGGCGGTTACAAATAGAAGTATATGATTAGAATAATGTATAGTATATGACAGGGCTAATATATAGCATTTCCCAATTAAATAGACTACAGTTATATTAAGCAAGAATTTGATATTTTTATAGATTTCAATTAAGAATTAAGCATTCATAATTAAGAATTGCTATATTCCACTGATTTCATCGGTGGCTATTCACATTCAACCCTTTCATGGTTTATGAATCAATTGTTAGCCCGAAGGGATGAAACATGAATAGACACAAAACCTATGGTACTTTAAAAATCAAAAACATGGAAATTTTAAGGCAGAATAAAAGCTGTTTTTCAACAGGCTAGAACTCATTTTAGTAAGCACCACGTCCAGTTAAAACTGCTGGGATAGTTTTAAGCAATAAAATAATATCTAAACAAAATGACTGTTTAGCGATATATTCTAAATCCATTTCTACTTGTTGTTGAAAAGAAAGTTCCGAGCGTCCAGAAACTTGCCAAATACAGGTTATGCCTGGTTGTACATCTAGTCTTTGTCGCTGATATTCATTATATTGCTTAACTTCGTGTGGTAAAGCCGGGCGTGGTCCAACTAAAGACATATCCCCTTTAAGAACATTCCAAAACTGTGGAATTTCATCAATTGAAGCTTTACGAATAAATTTACCCATGTAAGTAATACGTGGGTCTTTTTTCATTTTAAATAATATCCCACCAGCCATATCATTGGACAATTTAGTTTTGTGTTTTTCAGCATCAATATACATAGAACGAAATTTCCACATATTAAATACCTGCCCATCTTTACCAACTCTCGCTTGAGAAAAAAAAGCAGAACCTGATGATTCTAAATGAATAGTTAATACTACTATTAACACAAATGGACTTAACAATAACAAAACTATTGTGGACACACATATATCAAATAATCGTTTAATAAAAAATTTATTTGGTTGCATAATAATAGTCAATTGGGTAAATTTATTTAAGTTATTATTTATAATTTCTGGAAAAACTTATAAATACATTAAGGTCTGTTGACTTATTCATAAATAAGTGATTTATATAATAATTAGTATATTTTTAGTATCTTTTTCAGTAAATATCAATAGAACCTAGCATAATATGAAGAATTAATGATTTAAATAAGCTAAAGCTGAAACTTTATCACTCATAATTAAACTTTGATTTTATCAAGTCATATCTAATTTTATATATATTAATTTTAGCAATTTATATACCAATTTTAATAGAAAATTTTTCTTAATGATTCAAGTTTATCAAAGCAATTCTTGCTGTTCAACCAATTAATGTCTATAATTTTGGGTAAAATAGGACTTACGCATTGACAAAAGTATTATAATATGAATCAGTCAATTAAAGCAAAAAAAGAATCAATTGTTGGAAAAAATTTCTTGGACTGGAACTATAAGAGTTGTTTGTGTATCAGAAAGTTGGTTGCAAACTTATGTCAATGAAAAATATGATTCAACTCCAAAAGTCATTGATGTTACAGGAAAAGGTAAAATTTAATATTCAATGTGATGAGATGTGGGTAAGGATTCTGTGTCATAAGCAAAAAGAACAAATATGGCTTGCTATTGACATAAAAACTGGAAAAATTGGTTTTTCGTAGGGGGGTAGGAACGAAGTGAAAACCCACCGAACCTTCAAAATGGTGGATGACGCTCCGCTTATCCACCCTACATTTTAAATATCTTTTTGTGTAACATCAGTTACTTATTTAAAAATAACCGCATCTACATCATTTTCAGAAATATCGGGTGCATTACGAAAAGAAATTGCTGTTTTTAAAATTGCAACGTCAAAAATTGGTTGGATGGACTCGGCAACATAAAATGCAGGCAAAATATGATACTGTTTAAATTTGCTAAAAGCAGCCTTAAAATCAACTAATCCAGTTGAATTTTCCGATTCAGTTAACCTTTGATATTTATTCGTTATATCTATTTGTGTTTCATCGGCTTGTGTTAAAATTTTATCCAAATTAGGGGAAATATGAATTGTATAACCCTCTGGTTGATCAGCTATCTCTCCTTCAATAATAGAAATGCGAAGTTTTTCTTCTTCATCAACTTTCCCAAAATCAGCTTGCCATTGCTGAAAAATTTCTATTGCCGGTGTTTCTTTTTCAAACACCAAAGCGATAGCCGGAATTTCATCTTCGGAAGAAGCGAAAGCAGTTCCAATCCAATCTGCTTGTTCCCAAAGTTCTTCGTTAATAATAATGGATGGTTCATGGAGCATAGTTTTTTCCGTTAATTATATATAGTTTTTCAGATAAATAATTTTACTTAAAACCTACGAGGTTTCCAAAACCTCGCAGGTTTCATACGAATGTTTTCTTAAAGAATTTCGGAGTACAAGGTTCCCTTGTTCTGATTTGCAGGAGACCTTGCGACTCCTATTTACAGATGATTAAGCTATCTTGAATAAACTCAAAAAAATAGCTCCACCTTTTTAAGTCAGAGGAAGGAGCTATTATAGATTTTCAGAAAAATAAAAGTTCTCAGACCTGCCAGGTTTCGCAAACCTGGCAGGTCTTTTGGCCAAAATATTATCTGAAAAGCTATTATTTTATGGGTTATAACAAAAATTTTAAGGCTAATTAACAGCTTCATTAAAATTATGTTGGCCAACACAAACAATTTTCATTGAATTAGTTCCACCAGAAAGACCTTTCAAATCACCTTTTGTTATGATAACCAGATCGCCTTCACTTACCACGCCACGTTTCTTTAATTCTTCAATCATAGCATAGTTGACGTGCATCATATCTACTTCCAAAGTAGTATCAAACTCTATTGGATAAACACCTCGATATAAAGTCACTTTGCTGCCAGTAGTTTTGCTATTTGACAAAGCAAAAATTGGCAAACTAGAATTAATTCGTGACATCCACAAGACAGTTGAACCAGATTCAGTCAAAGCAGCAATTGCAGCGATATTCAAATGATTTGCTGTATACATAGCCGCCATCGCAGCCGCTTCATCAATCCGCCCAAATTTTGTTTCTAAACGATGCTTAGAAATTCTAACACTGGGTTGTTTTTCAGCTTCACGACATACTCGATCCATAGCTAAAATGGTTTTAGCTGGGTATTTACCTACTGCCGTTTCTGCCGATAACATAACAGCATCAGTACCGTCAAATACTGCATTAGCAACATCAGACACTTCAGCACGAGTTGGAATTGGGTTTTCTATCATTGATTCCATCATTTGAGTAGCAGTGATTATGATGGTATTTAAATTTCGAGCTTGTCTAATTAAACGCTTTTGAGCCGGTGGTAGATTGGCATCACCAATTTCAACTCCCAAATCACCACGAGCAACCATAATAGCATCAGAAGCTTTAATTATTTCTTCACTATTGGCTACCGCTTCAGCTCGTTCAATTTTAGCAATGACACCACCTTTGCCACCAGCATTTTGTAACAATTGTTTTGCTTCAATTATATCGTCAGCACTACGTGGAAATGATACTGCGATGTAGTCAACTTGCATATTAGCGGCGGTTACAATATCAGCTTTATCTTTATAGGTCAAAGCTCCGGCTGAAAGACCGCCACCTTGACGATTAATTCCTTTATGATTAGAAAGTTTACCGCCAATTATAACCTTACAATTTACATTACCGTTAACTACTTCCTTAATTTTTAAAACAATTCTGCCATCATCAAGTAGTAAAGTGTCACCATTTTTAACATCTTTAGGTAATTGTTTGTAGGTTATACCCACACGTTGTTGATCACCATCGTCACTTGGACAAGCCATATCTAAGGTAAATTCATCACCTTCGTTTAAAATTATGTAGCCATTTTTAAAAGCTTCAATCCGAATTTTAGGTCCCTGTAAATCAATAATTACGCCAATAGGTCGCCCATAATCACTAGCACAAGCACGTACAGCTTCTAAACGTTTCTGATGAACTTCAGCATTTTGATGAGAAAAGTTTAATCGTACAACATCAACACCAGCTTGAATAATTTTATCCAACATTTTAGGATCATCAGTAGCTGGCCCTAAAGTGGCAATGATTTTAGTTCTTCTGAGCATATTTTTTTGTTTCCACTCTTAAATTCAGTTTTTTTATAATAACAAGGATTGGATATGAGTTAAATTAAACCATTTGAATTTTAATGATTTTTTAGTATAGTTGGCTTTTGGTTTTAATTTATTCTTGCCATATACAATCTTGATTATTATACAACGCAAAACATCATAAAAGCTATTTTTAAATAAAGTTTTAAATTATTTGATTTAAAATCAAAAGATTATCAAATTGCTACCCATCCAATCTTGCTTAAAAACTCTCACGCAAGTCGCAGACTATTCAACTTCAGCCTCCCCACGTCTCGCAGCGGATGTTAAATAAACCACCGCCTTATCAATTCAACCTGAAAACGATAACCATCTCCCAATGTTTCTATCAACTCACGTTGTAACAAATTTTGTATAGTCAGTTCATCTGGAAATTTCTCCTGTATAATAGCCGAACTAACCACCTTACCTTCACCCTGAGCAGCCAAATAACGCAATATTGCTAAACCATTTTTACTTACCTGATTATTAGAAATATCAGCAAAAAAGAAACGCCCATATTGCAATGCCCCCGATATAGCAGCCTCCACATCATTAACCGTAGCAAACCGCCGCTCATTAATGTTCTGTTTATTCTTCAAATTGACAATTTCAGCACACATAAGCTGAATCAAAGCTGGATGACAACGGGTTATTTGTAACACTCTTTGACTAGCCATTTCTTCATACATTAACGCAAAATCCTTCACCGGCTGCTCTATCAACTGTAATGCTTCCGTTGCCTGTAAATAACTTATATGGACTATTTGTACATTGATTAAATAACTCGCCCAACGTTCAAATTCATCTAAAGTATGCGAGCCAGAAAGTAAAATTTTAATACGAGGTCGATGCTGAATGATATGTCGAAACATACCTAATACAGATTCTTCATCCAAAATTTTCTTATTAAAGATATGTTCTAAGGCACTGAATTCATCTAAAATTAACAACATTGTTTGCGTTGATTCTAAATGCTGCTCTATTTCATCCAACCATTCATCAAAACTTGTAAACGGGTCAATATCCAACTGCTCTCTTGTCAATGGTGGTAAAGATAATTCCCGATGCCGTCTAGCAGAAGTCAGCATTGCTCGACTGATATTATATAAAAAACCAGCATAGTTTTTTGCAAGCGAAGTGGGGCCTTGTAAATCAACAAATAACGGAATAATTGTACTTGGTAACAATTTACCTAAATTATTCAACAAAGAAGTTTTACCAGTGCGACGTTGACCATATAACAACAATGGCGGACAACGACTATCTAACAATAATTTTTCTATGCGTTCACTAACATCACTACGACCAACAAATATTTCCTGATGTTCAGTAAGGGGTATACCAATTATATAAGGATTACTTATCTCTTGACGGCTTTCTACGGCAGCACTTAAAGTATTAACATAATTAGAAACAGTTTTTCGCCAACTAACAGCTATAGGACGGAATCGAATCGCATAAAGCTCAGAAGAACGAGTTAATTCTCTTAATAAACCATCCAAACGCTCTTCTATAGCATCTAAAGCTAAACGCTGATTATATTTACTTTCTTGAGTTAAAGCAGCTTTTACATCTTTACTTATTCGACTTAAACTACGCAACAATGCACTTGCTGGCCCACTCAATTCACCAGCCGCTAATTTACTATGAGCATTACTAATAGACGTTATATCAACGTAACTTTGCAAATGGATTGCATCCAATTCAATTTGAGCCTCTTTAGCCGCCCAACTCTGAGGAGTAGTTATTAAATAATCAATAGCAGCTTCACCTTCTTTTAAATTACGCTCTGCTAACATAACCAAGTAAGTTTCTAAACCAAATAGAGGCAAATGTTGCTGTTCATCCCAAAAAGCCGCATTTAAATGGAATAAGTTGCCATCTGTATTTCTTTCATCAGCATGGTGCAAGATTAAATTCCAAGCGGCTTGAAAAGGATAAAATAATATTGGTCGCCACCAAGTGAAACTCAGTCCTAACAATAAAGCTAACAATGTTGAAGATAAAGTTAGCAAATAATGCCCCATAAACAATGTAAAAACAATGTAAGTTCCAGCACTACCAAACACTCCAGCAATAATTCCTGCCCAAGAATTAGCAATACGTTTTGCCAATACATAAGGAAATGCGAATAATGACATGTATAACATAGCATTTTCAATTCCGCCATAAATTCCTTGTATTAAAGGAGACAAAGTGACATTCCAACTCGAAGTGGTTAATATATTTTTAAATAAAATCAGTAAAGTTAAGAACAGACAAATACTTATTCCTACCTTAAAACTATATTGCCATTGCCAAGTCAAAAAAAACCAAATTAAACTTAAAGCCAAACTAAGCACGATAACAATTAAGCCATCATAAGCTAATACATATAAAGTACCAGTCTGCATCCAAGCAGCACTTGGGGCTAATATGCTCATTATGCCAATAATTAAAAATATTGCTAATCCACTGACAAAGACACCAATTATGATACTACCAACCTGTCGAGATTGAGGATGGGAAACAGTGGTTTTAATACTGCTATACATAACACTACCAGCACAACTGGCAGCAAATATTCCCAATATAACAGTCCATAAACTTCTATAATCAATATGTTGTAGGGTATCCTGCAAATCAAATATGTTAAGCATAACGGCAATTGCAATATTTTCTGCCATACTAAAAATCAACATACTATCTATGCTGTCAAGACTATATTCACTATACCCAATCGGCAAGCTCAATAACAGGCTTCCAAAAATACTGGCTGTCATACCAAAAGCTACTGAAACAGTGAAACTACCTAAAATTCCGCCTATT
This sequence comes from Candidatus Halobeggiatoa sp. HSG11, assembly GCA_030378105.1. Taxonomy (GTDB): domain Bacteria; phylum Pseudomonadota; class Gammaproteobacteria; order Beggiatoales; family Beggiatoaceae; genus DRQV01. Next base: position 13,036 of record JAUCGL010000082.1, read on the forward strand.
AAGCTAAAAAATAGTGCATAAACACTAGTTAAGATTAAAACTTCAGCCGGAGTATTTGATAACCATAAACCTAAAGTGACTAAACTATAAATCCAGATTGGCCATAATACATGTCCTAAATATAATAGTTTGCGTAAATTTTTATCATTCCAATGAATAGTGTTTAAATCAGCTAATACAAAATCTGGAGTCAAATTAGGGTCAATATTATTTATATAGGCTCTCCAAGCTGAAGGTTTAAATAATAACCAACCAATTATGACTAAGCTGGCCAAAAATTGACTATTTGGTAAAACTGTTGTTAGAGAATATTTATCAGACATGAGGTAAAATTGTAATCAGTTTAAAGTCAATTATATTAAGCTTTAAGACTTATTATTGGTGCTAGATTTCTTGACAAAATTTATATATTTTTACTATAATAATTTCATAAAGTGATTTCTGCAATAGATTATTTTTGTGTTGTTAATTAAATTAATAGTGAATAGGACGGTATGTAGATGTGGATTATCAAAATTTTTTTATCAAGTATATTGTTAATATTAACATTATTGGTAATCAGCATTATAAGTTGCAATGTATGGATAGAATTACAAACACAAGATCGTCTTTACTCTGATATTAATAATATTCCTACTAAAAAAATAGCTTTATTATTGGGAACTGTCAAGCGTTTGAGACATGGTTATATAAATTCTTATTTTCAGTATCGCATTGATGCTGCTGTCGAATTATATAAAGCTGGAAAAGTTAGTCATATTCTTGCCAGTGGTTCCAATCATACCTCGTATTATAATGAACCTATTGATATGCAAAAAGCTCTTATCGCTAGAGGGATTCCAGCCAATGCAATAACTTTAGATTATGCCGGTTTCCGTACTCTTGATTCTGTTATACGTTGCAAAGAAATTTTTTCACAAGAGAGTGATATTGTTATAGTTTCTCAACCATTTCATAATAAACGAGCTATATTTATCAGTGATTTTTATAATATAAAAGTTATAGGTTTCAACGCTAAAGATGTACCTTTTAAAGATGATTTTAAAACCCCGATTCGAGAATATTTAGCTCGTTTAAAAGCTGTTTTAGACCTATATTTTTTAAAAACTCAACCTAAATTTTTAGGTGACAAAGTTAAAATTAACTTTTCAGATAAATAATTTCACTTAAAACCTACGAGGTTTCTTAAACCTCGCAGGTTTCACACAAATGTATTTTTATGAATGTCTATAGCAGGTCTAGTTGTCGTAATTAAAAACTTATTCCACCGTAACTGATTTTGCTAAATTTCTTGGTTGGTCAACATCAGTACCTTTAATCACAGCCACATGATAAGCTAATAACTGAAGAGGGATAGTATAAACAATAGGCGAGATAATCTCATCAACTTCTCCCAACTCAATAACATCAATATAATTAGAAGATTGCATGATAGCACGTTGATTAGCAAAAATATATAACTGCCCACCTCTTGCATGAACTTCTTGTAAATTAGACTTTAATTTTTCTTGCAAAGAATCATTAGGAGCTACTGCAATAACTGGCATTTCTACATCTACCAAAGCCAATGGCCCATGTTTCAACTCACCAGCCGGATATGCTTCAGCATGAATATAAGAAATTTCTTTTAATTTCAATGCCCCTTCCATTGCAATTGGATAATGAATTCCACGCCCTAAAAACAAAGCATGATTTTTATCTACTAAATGTTCTGCTAGTTGCTTAATCTGATCATTTAGTTCTAACATTCGTGCTAACTGTTTTGGTAACTTCAGCATAGCATCCACAATTTTTTGCTCTAACTCAGCACTCATTCCATGCCGATGCCCAAGTACTACCGTCAACATTAATAAAGAAATTAGCTGAGTTGAAAAAGCTTTAGTAGAAGCGACTCCTATTTCTGGGCCAGCATGAGTCATCAAAACCATGTCCGAAGCACGTACTAATGAACTTTCCGGTGCATTACAAATAGTTAAACTTGGCCCAAATCCTAAACGTTTAGATTCTTTTAAGGCTGCTAAAGTATCTGCTGTTTCACCAGATTGAGATAAAGTTACAATTAAAGTATTAGGATTAGCCAACGGTTTTCTATAACGAAATTCACTAGCAATTTCAACTGTACAAGGTATTTTTATTAAAGTTTCAATCCAATGTCTAGCCACTAGTCCAGCATGGTAACTTGTACCACAAGCAATAATTTGTACTGCATTGATTTTATCTAACAATTTTTGAGTATTATGGCCAAAAATCGCATCCAATACTTGCCCAGCATGGATACGGTTTTCCATAGCATTTTTGATAACTTGTGGCTGCTCAAAAATCTCTTTGTACATATAATGACGATATTCACCACGCTCTACTGCATCAGCTTGTAATTGACTGGTATATTCTGTACGTTTAACTGTATTTCCATTAAAGTCAGTAATATGCAAATTATCTCGTCTTATATCAACAATATCATCATCTTCTAAACAAATTATTTGTTGTGTTACTGGAATTAGTGCCATGACATCAGAAGCGATAAAATATTCTCCAATACCAACACCTATTATAAGAGGGCTACCACGACGAGCAGCTATTAAACGGCCCGGTTCTTTAGAACTGATAACGGCTATGGCATAGGTTCCTTCCACTAAATCTAAGGTTTTTTTAACGGCTACTCGTAAATCTTGACTTAAATTATGGTGAATTAAATGGGCTAATACTTCGGTATCAGTTTCTGAATTAAATTCATAACCACGTTGTTCTAAGTAAGTACGTAATTCTACATGGTTTTCGATAATGCCATTATGTACAACTGCAATAATATCCCTAGATATTTGAGGATGAGCGTTTTCAACACTTGGTTTACCATGTGTAGCCCAACGTGTATGAGCAATACCAGTTGGTGAATATAAATAATTATCTTTAAGTTTAGTTTCTAAATCGTGAACTTTACCAGTTACTTTTTGATATTCAAGTCCATTTGACTGATAGTTAATAGTTGCAATTCCGGCTGAATCATAACCACGATACTCAAGGCGTTTTAAACCTTCAATAAGAATTGGTACTACATCACGTTCTGCAACAGCACCGACTATACCACACATAGATTATTCCTTGTTAAATTTAAGAATTTTGATTTTATATTTAATTATGTTATTTATTGATTTTAAAATAAAATTAAGTATTTATCAAGTAATTAAAATAATATATTCTATAAATGTTAATTTTATGTAGCGAGAAATATACCATTTATTAAGAAATAATTATAGGTAAGAAATTATTTCACCTAATGTATTGCTACCATGATACTTCAATATTTGTTGGGAGATAGAATCATATTTTGTTGTATAAACACTATTTTGGGTTATTTTATTTGTTGGATTTTGGTAATAGGAACTTTTTTTATTCTGACATAAAAGTTGTATTTCTCTGTTATTTTTATCAAGTGTTTATGTCAATATAAAATACTATGATAGCATAATGTTTGCGTCAGTTTGTAGAAACTACCAGAAACTGAATAGCTAACGGAATATGAATGTTCCCAATTTAGTGTTATGAAATTTCTGTAAAACTCCTTTTATAGATATTACGAGCTAATTCAAATAGGAAGCTGTCTGTATCATCGAAATCATACAAAACAAAATCATATTCATACTCAAGAAGAATTTTTTGCTGGTCTTGCAGCGTTGGAGTAAATGATTTTACTTCTATTGGAGATAAATCATGCCAAAACATTTGGAAGAGTCCTGTTAAATAATCGAATTGTTCCTCATTATTTTTATCAAAATACTGCGTGTTTTTTAATATTGAGGAAAAATCTAATTGGTTTTGATTGGCTGGTTGTAATAATTTATTTTTCTTTTTTAAGACTTTAGCAGAAGTTTTGAGCAATTGTAAATGGCTTTGCAAAAGAATGTCGGAATGATTTTTTGGTAGAATCTCTTGTTTTGAAAGTTTATCTGTAAATAAATTAAGTAACAAACTTTCATAACGTTCTGTTTTATCAGATAGTTTAAACATAGCTCGCATTGCTACTATAAACAAAAAAGCTACATCACGTTCACATAAATCATCAAATATTTTGGTGTGAGCAGTCCAATTTCTGGTACATTTAATAATTGAGCCAAACATCTTCTGACGTTTTAAAATATTCTTATCAGTAATATCCGAAGATTTCAAATTATTTGGATTAAAATCATCTTCCCATTCATGGGATATGGTTCTAACGAGTAGCTTATATAGCTGTTTTACTTTGATATCTGAAGGTTTACGTATAGGTAAAAAGTTTTGTAAAGTTTCCAGATAATCACGCATATTTTGCACCGTCACGTTTTGACGCTTTTTCTTGTCACAAAATAGGCTAAATAGTATTTCTCCAGATAGATTATCTTTAATATATTGACACCCCTCAATAATCCCACGTCTTAACACAGAATATGGATTGTTACGATGTTCTCTAACCCAACCTTGAAGAGCTTCTATATCGCTTGGATCACTTTTAGAAAGTGCGAGTTTATCATTAGATGTTGGCGGCAATTGAATTTTGGCTTTTTCAAAAGCGTCTTTGAGAGAGTTTAAATGATTTATATGATTAGAACAGAACAAAATATGCTCTTTAGGAAAATCAAGTCCCATAACTAATTCAATATAAAGTTGATAACCAGCAATTGCTTTTAAGGCTGCTTTTGGGTCTTTTTCATTTTTATATAATTCAAGTATTTTTGGCAATAAATTATTTTCATCAATATCCTCTTTAAGAGTTAAATCAATATCCAAAATAATATAATCCACTTGAAACAGATTGTTAGGATCACGGATGAATTCTAAAGCATCCAAAAAAGTACATTCAAGTAATACATTGTAATTCTTAAGAGTTTTTCTTAATTTTTCCTTAGTATCTTCTGGCTCTTTGTCCAAAATTTCACCAAAAACCGCATTGGTAAAAGTAGGCACAATTTTTTCTCCATTACTTTGAAAATCTTCAACCCATAAAAATTGACTCATAATATCTCCATTAATAATTTATTGGATAAACTAAAATTAACTATATAATTGTTTTGATTTACAGAAACTGAAAAATTGCTTTCTAATTTAGTAGCAAGAGTTTTTAAAAATTTATGTCCCTTATAATTACCTTTTCCCATTTCTTGTTCATCTTCGCAAGTTGGGTTTTCACAAATAAATTGACAATTATCCTTTCCATATTTCCAACTTAATTTAATTGGTTCATTGGTGTCTGAGTGATAATATTTAATAGCGTTTAAAATAATTTCTGTGATGACAATCATTAATATTGACTCTGTTATACCATAGCGTTGAAATTGTATGGAATTATTATCGAACTCTATTATTTTTATGGGAAACATCCTAATTTTAACCCAATCCGCAATATTTATTAAATTAAATTCAGATAATTGCATAAAACTGGTTTCCCATTCTTTTTGCAATTTTTCCCATAAATCTAAAGTATTATCATCATTTCGCCATTGTCTGCGTGTAGTTGTGTTTACTATTTCCCCAGTTTTTTTGGCATATGTTATATGATGTTGGATAATTTTATCTTTACCACTGCTAGTTAGCAACTGTGTGAATGCCAATGATAAAGATTTTTCCAATACCGATGTCAACGAACATTCACCTTGCATATCTTGTAATAAATTTTGATATAATATTTTTGAATCAGTGGAAATAACACCAAATAGGTTTAATAAACCACGCATTGTTCGTATTGCATCAAGAGAAGATTGTTTGTTATTTTGATGTGTTACATTATATTCAAGACTTGCCAAAGCTCCCTGAAACTTATGAGCAATCATCGCCATAATATCTTCTAATTCTTGTTTAGCGATTGCTAATTTTTGTGTCGTTTCTTTCTCATCAAGAATACTTAATTTATCTCTCGCAACTAAGCCAATCCATTGTTTAATATCACGAGGATAATCTGGAGATTTATATGTATTTTCTTGTATTTCAAAGGAAATTTTTGCATAAGATAAATCTTTATTTGATTTTAACTGGTTAATTATCTGTTCAAATTGCTCACGAGATTTTTCAATATTTATATCAATGCCATATCCTTTCATATAAGCAAGTCCTACACAATATTGAGCTAAAATATCTTTTTGTTCTACTGCTTCTTGGAATAAAGAAAAAGCTTTTTGCTCATCTTTTTGAACACCATTACCAGTTTTATAAAGTTGTGCAAGAATGACTTGTGCAACTATATTTCCTGTTGTTATTTTTTTGTTTAAATAATCTATATCTTCTTCATCAAAAAATGAAATAAAGAATTTAACTGTATCTTTATCAACTTCTTCATCAAGTGAAACTAAACCAGCCGCCACCTTATATAATAAAGGTAAAACTTCTTGTTTTTTATCATCTTGTTTGTCATAAATTTGAGTTAAATTAATTTGAGTTAAATTAAATTGAGCAATAATATGCCCTTGTTCAGCAGCTTTTTCATACCAATAAGTGGCTTGTTTATAATTTTGTTCAACACCTTCACCTTTATGATATACATTTCCTAAATAAAATTGTGCTTGTATATCTCCTTGTTCAGCTGCTTTTTCATACCAATAAACAGCTTTTTCATAATCTTGTTGAACACCTTCACCATTATCGTATACAACTCCTAATCTATATTGTGCTAGATTATCTCCTTGTTCAGCTGCTTTTTCCCACCAATAGGCAGCTTGTTTATAATCTGATTTAACGCCTTCACCTTTATAATATGCATTTCCTAAATTATATTGTGCTTGAGCAATTCCTTGTTTTGCAGCTTTTTCATACCAATAAGTGGCTTGTTTATAATTTTGTTCAACACCTTCACCTTTATGATATGCATTTCCTAAATTAAATTGTGCTTTAAAATATCCTTGTTTTGCAGCTTTATGACACCAATAAATAGCTTTCTCATAATTTTGTTTAACGTTTTTTCCTATATAATATGCTAGTCCTAAATTATTTTGTGCTTCAACAACTCCCCGTTTCGCTAATTTTCTCCATAAACGGATAGTTTTAGCATCAACTATCTGAGGTTGTTCAACTTCTTGTGGTACATTACCAAATATCCCATCTTCTTGTTGATTGGGATTCAACAAATCCTGCATACTAGCAGCTAATGTTTTATTAGTCATTTTTTAAATAAACCTTGCTAATCCATCAAAATCCAAAGTAGCAAAATGATCATCAATAGTTTCAGCTCTACGAATCTCCACAATTTCACCATTTTTTCGTAACAACAATTCGGCTGAACGCAACTTACCATTATAATTAAAACCCATTGTATGACCATGAGCCCCAACATCATGAATAATAACAATATCCCCAATATCTAACTGCGGCAATTTTCGGTCAATAGCAAATTTATCATTATTTTCACAGAGCGAACCAGTTACATCATACAAAATATCGTGAACCAAATCCTCTTTACCTAACACCGTTATGTGATGATAAGCATTTGGATATATTCCGGGACGCATCAAATTTGCCATACAAGCATCAAGTCCAGCGAAATTTTTATAAGTTTGCTTAATATGCCTTACCTTTGTTACAAGATAACCATATGGCCCAGTTATCATACGACCACATTCCATATATAACTTAAGTGGTGCTTGATTATTAGCTTCAATATGTGATTTATAACTATTTTTTATGCCTTCACTAATAACATTTAAATCAACAGCCTGTTCATCTGGTCGATAAGGAATTCCTATTCCACCACCAATATTAACAAACTCAAATTTTATCCCTATATCTGTCGAAATCTCTTTAACTAATTTAAATAACATTTCAGCAGTTTCAATAAAATAGCTAGGCTCAAGTTCATTGGAAGCTATCATGGCATGGATACCAAACCTCTTAATCCCATAGTCCTTAGCAAGACGATAACCAGCAAATAGTTGGTCACGAGTAAAACCAAATTTAGCTTCTTCAGGATAGCCAATAATTGTTGAGCCAGTTCGTTGATTACCGGGATTATAGCGGAAACAAATTAATTCTGGTAAAGAAAGATGTTGCTTAAGAAAATCTATGTGATTAATATCATCAAGATTAATAATTGCTCCTAATTCAATAGCTTTCGCAAATTCTTCAATAGGAGTATTATTAGAACTAAACATTATATCTTCACCGGCAAGCCCACATTTTTCAGCTAACAAAAGTTCCGGTAAAGAACTGCAATCCATTCCAAATCCTTGATTTTTTAATAATTTCAATATATATGGGTTAGGATTGGCCTTTACCGCAAAATATTCTTTGAAATCATTATTCCATGTAAAAGCTGCATTTAATTTTTGAGCATTATCTAACATTCTTGCTTCATCATATAAATAGAAAGGTGTTTGATAACGTTCAGTTATTTGTTTAAGATTTTGAATTGTATGTTTAAGCATAATTTTATTTAAGGGTTAAAGTTATTGTGTATTTAAAAGTATATATTTTAAGTACTTAAACAAGAGAAGGTAAATTGAGTAATTGTTTGGATAGGAAATATTTTAATTTGTATGGTACATAAGTGAGAACATTATGAACAACATAATGTTATAATCAATTGTGTTTCGCATATTGGATGAGTATAAGGTGGAGTATGACATTAATCGCCACTTTAATCTAGTACATTAGCAATCTTCTATTGTCGGGTAAAGCCGTTTGAGTTTTATCCGTGCGTCTTCAGTGGTAAAACGCCATTCCATTGGCTTTGAATGGCTGTTGCGTTTTTTCGTCCACGCAGCAACTTCCTTTTCCAGGGTCTCTCTGTCCGAAATGCGGCAATCCAGGCATTGACGGCTTAAAATACTGAATTCAATCTCTGCCATGTTCAACCAACTACCGTGCTTGGGGGTATAGTGAATATCAAGTTTATCCAAAATTCGCCGCGCTTCTTGTGGTTCAAACGCTTTATAGAGTGACGCACCGGTATGTGTATTGAGATTATCCATGACCAGCGTTATGCACTCGGCATC
>JAUCGL010000083.1 GCA_030378105.1 Candidatus Halobeggiatoa sp. HSG11
TCACGGGAATGACAGAACTATATAAATATAGTTTATATGCAAATTATACAAATGATATAATTTTTTATAACTATTTGTATCTTAACAAATTCATAAAATAAATGTTTTGTCAATGCGTAAGTCCTATAAATTATATAGTATAACGTATTATTGTTCCCAAACTCCTGTTTGGGAACACAATGCCGTTTATAGCTCTGCTTTGAATTGAGGTAAGATATATCATTATTAACGACGAAGCGGAGCTTCTTGGTAGTGCGTTCCCAAACAAGAGTTTGGGAACGGTATTTTGATATTTAAACAGTTTCATTAAATGTTTGTCTTGTCAATGCGTAAGTCCTATAGTTTTATACACTGAATAGCTGTGAAAATCTTATGTGCTTCTCCAAATCAATGCGGGTGTGTTACACTCAGAAGATAGCATTGAAACGAATATTTAACATCCAGTTTAATTCCGCTTAACATAAGAGTTAAGTTTCAGACGGTGAACAATTCATACACCAATCCATTTTATAATCCATTAAACAACTGAGGAAGATATGAAAGCAAGAGCAGCAGTCGCTTGGGAAGCTAAAAAGCCATTATCTATTGAGGAAATAGATGTATTGGGGCCAAAAGAAGGTGAGGTTTTATTAAGAACAGTCGCATCAGGTGTTTGTCATACTGATGCTTTCACCTTATCTGGTGATGATCCTGAAGGAGCATTTCCCTGTGTGCTTGGTCACGAAGGTGGTTGTGAAGTAGTCGAGTTGGGAGCAGGAATAAATAATTTAACTGTTGGTGATCACGTTATTCCACTTTACATTCCTGAATGTGGTGAGTGTGAATATTGTAAATCAACTGAAACAAATTTATGTCAATCAATTGCTGGTACAGTGTGGACAGGCTATATGCCTGATGGTACACGCCGTTTTTCTCAAAATGGTAAAGATATATTCCATTACATGGGCTGTTCAACTTTTTCTGAATACACTGTCGTACCTGAGATTGCTTTGGCTAAAATCAATCAAGCCGCACCACTTGACAAGGTTTGCCTTCTTGGTTGTGGCGTAACAACTGGCATTGGTGCAGTACTCAATACGGCAAAAGTTAAACCCGGTTCAACGGTGGCTGTATTTGGATTGGGTGGAATAGGGCTATCTTGTATTCAAGGTGCTGTCATGGCGGGTGCTGAGAGAATCATTGGTATTGATATTAATCCAGCTAAATTTGAATTTGCCAAACAGCTTGGAGCAACTCATTTTGTGAATCCGAGTGAAATAGATGGCTCTTTTGTGGAGTATATGCAGGACAGCTTCAATGGTGGGCCAGATTATTCCTTTGAGTGTATTGGTAATGTACATGTGATGCGAGATGCACTTGAATGTACGCATATGGGCTGGGGTGTTTCTACCGTTATTGGTGTTGCTGGAGCTGGACAAATGATTGAAACCAGACCTTTTAATTTAGTTGTCGGCAGAACTTGGCAAGGTACAGCTTTTGGTGGCGTGAAAGGTAGAACAGAGTTGCCCAGATATGTTGAACGTTACATGAATGGGCAAATCAAACTTGATTCATTAGTCACGCATACGATGCCGCTTGAAGATATTAATACAGCCTTTGACCTGATGCATGAAGGCAAAAGCATTCGTTCAGTCATTATTTTTTAATCATGAAACAAATAGAATCCATAAAAGAATTTGGCGGATTTCTTAACCGCTATGTACATAAATCAAGCAGTTGTCATTGTGATATGACGTTTTCTGTTTATCTACCTTCTAAAGCTAAAAATGAGAAAGTACCGGCTTTATATTGGTTATCTGGTTTAACCTGTACTGATGACAATGCACGGACAAAAGCAGGAATGCAACGTTACGCTGATGAATATGGTATTGCACTTGTTTTTCCAGATACAAGTCCACGTGGTGCTGATGTTCCAGATGAGGTTGAACAATATGATTTAGGTCAGGGGGCTGGGTTTTATATTAATTCAATTCAACCGCCGTGGAATCAACACTACCATATGTATGATTATGTTACTCAGGAATTACCCAAACTCATTGAGTCTGAATTACCAATAATACCCAATGTTAAATCAATATTTGGACACTCAATGGGTGGTCATGGTGCATTGATTTGTGCAATTAAAAATCCCGATAGTTATCGTTCAGTGTCTGCTTTTGCACCAATTTGTAATCCAATAGAATGCGGATGGGGTCAAGGATGTTTTGGTGCTTATTTGGGCAAAGATACAGAATTGTGGAAGCAATATGATGCAACTGAGCTTATTAAGTCAGGAGCAACAATAAACAGCATTTTAATAGACCAAGGTACAGCTGACGAATTTTATGATGAAGGACAGTTATTGCCTGAAAATTTTAAAGCAGCTTGTCAAGAATCAGGCCAAGTGCTTTCGTTAAGAATGCAGGAAGGTTATGACCATAGTTATCATTTTATATCAAGCTTTGTGGGTGAACATATTGCGTATCATGCGAAAGTGCTTAGGTCGTAAACCGTATATGTTTGATTAATAGATTATTATCTCGTTCCCGACATCTAGTCTCATCGTTATACACAAGTCAAAAGTAACAAATGTAGGGTGGATAGAATGAAATCCACCATTTTGAAGGTTCTTGTGTATAACGATGAGACATCTCGTTGGGAATGCCTACTATACCGCATTTTTTATCATCAATATTTAACTAGCCACTACTCTTAAATAATCCACAAAATCATCCGCTATTTTTTTCATGCTTCCACCATACCTTCTGTCAGCATCAAAATAATACACAGCTGAATCGCTTGTACAAGTGCTTATGCAGTCACAATTATCATCAAATCCCTGATTTATCATAATATAATTTTTTGGTATAGGCAAAGATTCATCATCTCCTATTTTTCTCACTTTATTTATTTATGACAAGGATATGTTCCTGACTATCATAATCACTTCCAATACCAGCAAACCATGCCCTATAATTTAAGGCAGTCTGTGACACAAGGATATATTCAGGGGGAAGAAATATGCCAAGCTTTGATTCAATGGTATGAACAGATTCTATAGAAGCTGATACCGATGTTTCTTCATCCTGTTTATATTTTCTCCACCTCCTTGAAAGGAATTTAGCTTGCTTTTCTATATTCATAGCTTCATTTTTTTCAATCGTAACAATAATAATGAAAGATGCTGAGGAGCAACGTGTAACAAAATTTTTATCAAAGTGGCAAAGAGTTGTCAAATATTTGAAGTATCATAATGTGACTATTATTGGAAAATATAACTTCCTGATACAAGTGAAAGCTGTTGGGATTTTGCGATGTCTGTTTTTGAACTCTTCATCCTCAATTAGCTCTTGACTTGTCTCAAATGCTTGTTTTTTTAAACATCATTATACCTTCATCATTTTTTTTATGTTATAATATTCATTATATCACACAATCACTTATCCTTAACTTAATGGCAGTGATGCGATGCTTACGTCTATTTGGGTTTCTCTATCTTAATTTTAACTTAACCAAAAACTGTCCAACCATTGATTATGAAAATTTTAAATAAATTAAAAAATAAAGAAAAAGTAGATGATTTATGGGGTAAAATCCAAACGTTTTCTACCAATTTTTTGAAAGTTTTCTTAGCTTCACTATTTTTAGCTTTGATTATCCATATGAGCTTTGAAATTTTTCGCTACGATTTGGTTATCAAACCATTTGAAATGCCATTTAAAATTAATAGGCAAGGTTATACTGGCACGGTAGTAGCTCGTAAATTACAAGATGAGATGGATAAAATTCGAGAAGAGATTTATAAAAGTTCTTCTGAAGGAATGATGAAAGGAGTTGTTGCCGCTCAGTTTAGTGAATTACAAAAACAACAACAGATTGATATTCCTACTGTTGGCTTGTCTTTAAATGCAATCATTCATCAACTAAGAAAAATGCTTGGTATGAAACAACGTAGTATCAGAGGAGATGTGGTGGTTAAAGACAAAGATTTTTATCTAACTTTGCGTATCACTGGCAAACCAGTAGTGAACATTGGACCGGTTACAGATATAGATGAACTTATTAAATTAACTGCCAAAAAAGTTATAAATAAACTAGAACCGTTGACTTTTGGACTAAATTATTATGCTAATTATAAACTGAAAGAATTAAAAATCCTCATAGCTGAACTTCGGCAAGTTGAGCGTTTTCAGAAAACAAAGCTATCTAAAAAAGAGGAAGCAATTGTTTTAACTTTAGAAGGTTGTTTATTAGCAATTCAGGCAAAATCTGACCAAAATATATTGAATCAAGCTCTAGCCAAATTTGCTGAGGCTGAAAAATTATCGCCGATTATTAAACCAACCATCTTAAGAATAAAAGGTAATACTTACAAAAGCTTAAAACAATATAATACAGCAATTGCAGCCTATAAAGAAGCTTTAGCAATTGATTCTAAACATAATGGTGAAGTTTATGTGCAATGGGCAATTACTTTAATAGCCCAGAACAAACTTGCAGAAGCAGAAGTTAAATTTGCAGAAGCAGCAAAAAATGATCCTGATAATCCTTGGGTTTATGTTGCATGGGGCGAACGATTAATGGTAAAATTAAAAAAATTTACTGAAGCATATCAAAAATTTGCAATCGCTGAGGAAAAAAATCCAAATTATGCTCTTAACTATGCTATCTGGGGACAAACGCTTATAGCTGATAAAAAATATTCAGAAGCTATTGAAAAGTTTGAGTTAGCATTGGAATTGAATGTTAATGTTATTTGGGTACATCGTGAATATGGAGCTATTTTATATGAAATAGGTAGATATCAAGAGGCTGCTAATAAACTAAGACAAGCAGTAAAGTTGATACCTGATAGAGGTTCATATTATAATTTAGGTAAAACTTTATTAAAATTAAATCAATATAAACAAGCTGCTGTCCAATTTCAAAATGCCATAAAATTGGATGATAAACATGTTTGGAGCTACAATAAATTGGGATATGCTTTATTAAAATTGCAGAAACCACAGGAAGCTTTCACTCAATGTAAAACTGTTTTAAATTTACCAGAATTAACTAATAGTCAAGCTGCGGGAGCTTATGCTATTTGTGGATTAGCACAGCTTGATCAACCACAGAAGGCTGTTAATGAATGTAAAATTGCTTTAAGTTTGTCTGAGAGAGAAGATTGGGGTAATTGGTGTCTGGGAGATGCTTTAATGTTGCTTGACAAGCCGGTTGAAGCAGTCGCACAATATGAAGCTGCAATCAAGCTTAAACCTGAAAATTCTCATTATCAAGATAAACTTAAACAGGCTCTTGCTAAATTAAAACTTGATTCTAAGGAGAATAAGGTTTTGCCAATCATAAAATGATGAATTTTACTTCATCAACATAATTGAGTCTATTGTTCCCAAACTCTTGTTCTCATCGTTATACATTAAGTCCCAAGCAACAAATGTAGGATGGATAGAATGAAATCCACCATTTTGAAGGTTCGGTGGGTTTCCACTTTATTCCTACCCACCCTACATAATATATTTTCATTTCAAGTGCTTAAATACTTGTGTATAACGATGAGGCGAGACATGGAGAGGCGAAACTGAAGTCGAGTGGTCCGCAACTTGCGTGAGAGTTCTTAAATTTAAAGAAATAGTTAAGGAATGAAACTTAAATAACTTTCCCATTTGAAAAAGATTGTGGAATAGCCCGATAATTCCATTGAGGCAGAAAGTCATCAAATATAATCTGCATATTTTTTTTGAAGTCATCCGCAACTTTTCTGCCGGTTTGATATACCTTGTCAATGATGTGAACAAATGCTGTGTGAACAAATGCTGTCAGACCTGTACTAGTATTCGTCTTTTCCATCAGTCCCTTGACCAATTCAACCGAAGTGAAAAATACTCCTTCGCAAGCATGAGTGACATATTGAGATTAATGTCATAGATGCTATGAGGAATAATAACACCATTTGCATGGCTTTTAAAATCATGATCGAAGGCATGTAGTTTCTCAAGAGTATACAGTCGTCCTTCCCGATAAAAATTGCCCAAATGTTCTTTTTTCTTGGTATCCAAACTGATAATTGGATTGCCAGCAGTTTGATACTCATCTCGCCTACGAACAACATTTTCAAACTGTTCATTACGTTGAGGAACTTCTTTCATTGTCTGCTTTTTTTGGGCTTTGCGTTTTCGATAATCATGTTTTTTAAATAATTTTTTAACAGTTCCACAACTCACTTGAATTCCATATTCTTCTTTCAAGCGTTTGACAACTTCCTTATGTTCCAAATCTGTCCATTTAATTTTTTCATTCATTGGATCGCCGGCGGTATAATCATGCTACAATCAGTAAGAATTTTTCATCAATTTCAGGGCATTTTTTGTTGTATCGTTTGCGTCCACCGCCATGTTTCCGAATACGCTTAAGTTCTTGAATACGTTCCTGCACTTCCAGCGAAGATAAACCACTGACCTCCCTTGCTCCTTTTTTGACTGTTCGGCAACTGCATCCAAGCACACTTGCTATGTATACCATACTTCCGTGTCCAAGCTTCAATGCCTCTATACCCGCATATCGACGGCGGTCTTTTTCATTTAATGTATTGAAGAAAGAACGCATTGTTTGTTTCGTGGGAATATGTTTGCATCGCTTGGGTTTCTTGTCAGATGTTTCCAATATTATATCATTTTTACTATTTTTTCACTTGCTATATCATGATTAAATGGGAATGTTATTTTTGTTTCATTCCTAACTGGCGTTTTTCCACTGAAGATGCTCGGATAAAACTTAAATCACTTTATCCATCAATACAAGGTTGATGGAATGCTAATACAGAAGTCTTTTAACATTTATTTTTTATTTTGATAAGTGGCAGCTAAGAAAAATTTTCAAAAATGTTAATATACTTTTGTTTAACCACATAATTCTTATTTATACTTTGTCACATTATCAAGTTAAGTAATTTATTTTATTTAATAACTTCTTACAAATAAATTAGTTATATTGAATTTGACAAAGTAGAATTATCCAAGCTCTTTCTGTAAAATTGACTCGTAAAACTTTATGTGGCTCAATGACCGTTTCAACGGATGTTTATTCTGCAACAAGAATATTTGCTATGATTGGTATTTTAGTTGGTGTTACAATAGAAGTATTTATTTGTGGGATGGTTTTAGTAGTTGTTGGTATAATAATATCAGACCTTACAAAATTACCTACAGTTTGATTTGTTACATTTGAAGAAGACCAGTTTTTTTCAAATGATCGGTAGTCATTATTCATCATTGGAGAAATTTGCCATATCAACAGCAACGATAACAATACTAAAACAAACATCCCAATAATAAAAATTATATCAAAGTTGATTCTATTCTCCAAATAAGGAATTACATAAGGTTTTATTTTAGGTTTTAGAGGAGACAATGTTGGTTGTTGAGCCACCATTGTGTCAAAAGATTCCATTATATCCTCTTGTGGAATTTCCTGTAATTTAGCATAATTGCGTAAGTAACCACGAACAAAAACATCAGGAATCTTATCATATTTATCGCTTTCAAGTACTCTAATCATACTTGTTTCTAAAAATAGTTGTTTAGCAGTGGCTTTAACTGACATTCCACTTTTTTCACGTGCATTACGTAAAAGAACACTTGGAGAAGGAGGGATTTTTTCTAAAATATCACTATTATTATACATACTATAATGATGAATTGTATTTTTATGTCCTAATTCACTCTGTTCTTCATAGGATTTTAATTGCGTTTTTTGATTCATAATATTCATTCAATAAAAGTCTAAACATGTTATCGCAAAAATAATACCAATATATCTATCATGGCAATCGCATTATAAAAGTCTATTGACTTAAAGAGACAAAAAAGATGTTCAAGCTAGAAATTTTGAAAATATCTAATAATTTCAACATAATATTTTTCAACTCACCAATATTTTTAATTACCAAAAAACAATCATGAATACAACTACACAACCACCTCATACAGAGCAAGAATCTTGGCGAGTGTTTCAAATAATGGCCGAATTTGTAGAAGGTTTTGAACAATTAGCCAATGTTACTCCATCTGTCAGCATGTTTGGTTCAGCTAGATTTGCTCCCGAACATCCATATTATCAGTTAGCAGAACAAATAGCCTATCAATTGTCAGAAGCTGGTTTTTCTGTTATAAGTGGTGGTGGGCCGGGAATCATGGAAGCTGTGAACAAAGGAGCTTTTGCTGGACCTTCTCAAAGCATAGGCGTTAATATAACTTTACCGCATGAACAACATTCAAACCCATATCAAAACCTATCCTTAAATTTTAAACATTTTTTTATCCGTAAAGTTATGTTGGTTAAATATGCTTCAGCTTATGTTATTTTGCCCGGCGGATTTGGTACTTTAGATGAATTAGCGGAAATTTTAACTTTAGTACAAACTAACAAAATCGAAAAAATCCCAATAATCTTAGTACAAAGTTCATTTTGGCAAGGTTTATTAGACTGGTTTCAAGAATCATTATTATCACATAATACTATTGCTGCTGATGATTTAAATTTGATAACTATTGTTGATAAAGCGGATGAAGTTACACAGACGATTTTTGATTTTTATGAAAATAGTGACATTAAAACTGGACAAAATAAGCTATTTAATATATAGTTTTGCCAAAATACTAATGATGATTATCGAATGTCTGTTTATACCAGTGTTGAACAACACCAGCTTGAAGAGTTTTTAACCCATTACGAATTAGGAAATTTAATTACCTATCAGGGTATTAATTCTGGAATCGAAAACACCAATTATTTTGTTACAACTTCGGCTGGCAAATTTGTGCTTACTTTATTTGAAAGTCTTGGTCATGAGGAATTGCCATATTTTTTAAATTTAATGGCTTACCTAGCCGATCATAATATTCCTACTGCTCATCCTCTATCTGATTTAACTGGCAATTATTTACGCCAACTTAATGGCAAGCCGGCTGCTCTCGTGCAAAAACTGGCAGGTAATACAGATGTTAAAATACCAACTATAGCTCAATGTCTGGAATTAGGGGAATTTTTAGGCAATTTACATTTCGTTAGTCCAGAATTTACTTTACATCGTAATAATGAACGTGGGCCACATTGGTGGAAAGTAACGGCAGAACGAGTGTTGCCACATATGCCACCTTATGATGCTAAATTATTGCGTAAGGAAATGGATTTTCAATATCACTACCAACATATATCTTTGCCAAAAGGTGTTATTCACGCTGACTTATTTCGAGATAATGCCTTGTTTGATGGTGATAAATTATGTGGAGTAATTGATTTTTACTATGCTTGTAATGATGTTTTAATTTATGATGTTGCTGTTACAGTTAATGATTGGTGTAGTTTACCAAGTGGTGATTTAGATGCTGAAAGGGTTCAAGCGTTTTTTGACAGTTATAATAAAGTCCGTCCTTTAACAAAAGTTGAATATAAAATATGGCCGGTTATGTTGCGAGCTGCTGCATTACGATTTTGGTTATCACGTTTACAAGATTTGCATTTTCCACGTCCCGGCGAAATGACTCATATAAAAGACCCGGCTGTCTTCCAAAATATTTTGCAAGCACATATTAAGGCGGGAGAGCAACGTATAACATTATTATATAGATAATTTAAGCATTTATTACTTTTTTAATTTATCTTTCTTAACTTTTCAACGTTCCAATAAAATCTTTGTTCTATAACTGAACTTAATGAGCTAAAAGATGGTGCTATGCTTTATGCACCTTACCAAATTACAATTGATTAATCAGATATATAGGCTTACGAGTTATCAAAATTTAGACATATTTTTTTGAATAATTTGCTGCGAGAAATGGGGAAGCGAAACCGAGTAGTCTGCGATTTGTATGAGATTCAGAAATATGGAGGAACAAAACACAATGGTAAGTCTTGTGTGTTTATTTATATTTTTGAATAAAGTCAGTATTTTAATGCAATGATTTTAGATGTTGCAATCAGCTTAAACTTGACATATTACAGATTATATATGATAATGAAAGCTTAATGCGCTCGTGGCTCAGCCCGGATAGAGCGTTGGCCTCCGGAGCCAAAGGTCACAGGTTCGAATCCTGTCGAGCGCGCAATTAATCCTTAATTCAATCTTCTTCATACCCTTCTGGTAATGAATGAGCAATTCCTTTGTGACAATCTATACAAGTTTTACCTTTATCAAATCCTTTAGTATGCTGTTTGAAAGCTCGTTGACCTTGTTTGGTATAATCCATAGACTCATAATCATGACAATTACGGCATTCTCTTGAATCAGTAGCTTTCATACTTTCCCATACATGTTCAGCCAAATATAACCGTTTAGCTTCAAATTTTTCTGGTGTATCTATACTACCCAACACCTTGTGTAATAACTCATTACTCGCTTTTATTTTACGGATTATTTTATAACCCCAATCTTTAGGCACATGACAATCAGGACAAGTGGCACGTACTCCAGTACGGTTGGTATAATGAATAGTATCTTGATATTCTTGATAAACATTCTCTTCCATTTCGTGACAGGAAATACAAAATGATTCGGTATTAGTATATTCCAAAGTCAATTCAAAACTGATCCAAAATAAAATACCTAATAAAATACCAATTATTAACATACTATTAGAAAGAGAACGAGTATGTTTAATCCATTCTCCCTTTGATATATTGCGTTCTTCACTCATATTATTTCATTTAAATGTTGATTTTCCATTAATTAAGGAATTCAAACTGTTAGTTATATATTTTCCAAGATAAATCTTGGACTCCTATTTTGAAAGTTATTTTCCTACATGTGATCTTATACTAAAATTAAAAACATCTTTTTCACATATATCAATGCAACGTCCACAATTGGTGCAATTAGGTGATAAAATAAGCGACTGATTTTCAAACTGTTTAAGAGCTGGTTTAATAACCTGCGGTTCTGGACAGATATTGAAACAGTCCATACAATCATCACATTGCTTTCGTTTACTGGCATCAATTTTTAACCAACTGAATTTGCTTAATAAACTATAAAAAGCTCCAACTGGACATAAATGACTACACCAACCACGTTGGCTTATTAATAAATCAAATAAGAATATCGCTATCACCATAGCATACGCCAATCCCATTCCGAAAACAAGCCCTCGATACAGCATAGACACTGGATTCACGAGTTCCCAAGCGATTGTTGCAGTCAACCATGACACGATGATAGTCATGCCTAATATCCAATATCGCAAGGATCGAGAAAATTTAGTACGAGTTTTAATCGCTAATTTAGTTCTTAAATAGGCCGCTGCATCAGTCACTATATTAATTGGGCAGACCCAAGAACAGTAAACTCTTCCGCCGACTAATAAATAAAATAATATTATTATTCCAGCCCCAACTAATCCAATTATTTCTGGAATATGACCAGCTACCAATGATTGCAACAATACATATGGATCAGTCAGTGGCAACGTATCTAAAATTAAACTAGCGGTTAAATTACCTTTAATTATCCACAAACCAAACCAAGGGCCTAACATAAATAAACCTAAGATACTCAACTGAGTTATTCTACGTAATAACAAGAATTTATGAGTTTTAAACCATTTCATAACCCACCCTCTGGCAATCTATCTGGCAAATCCATGATACCTTCCAACAAACTGCCGCCAGCTTTTTCCTGTTCAATCCAACCAAGACGATAATGCTTACCTATTTGCCCTTTAACTAATTGACTTGGAAATATTTTAATTGCAGAAACATCCAATACACAAGCATATTCACATTTACCACAACCAGTACAGTTATCAGAATGTACAACCGGCAAAAACATAGTGTGTTTACCACTGCGTTTATTATGTATGGTATCCAAGGTAATTGCTTCATCAAGTAATGGGCAAACTCGATAACAAATATCACAGCGTAAACCGAGAAAATTAAGACAAGTTTCCTGATCAATTAATGCTGCTAATCCCATTCGAGACTTGTTAATGTCGGTTAGACTGTGGTCTAAAGCTCCAGTTGGACAAACTTTAACACAAGGAATATCCTCACACATTTCACAAGGAATATTTCGGGCTATAAAATAAGGTGTACCGATGGCAACTGATTCTCCAAGTTCCGCTAATCGCAAAGTGTCATAAGGACAATCTCTAACACATAAGCCACAACGAATACAAGCACCTAAAAAATCATCTTCTAACAATGCACCTGGTGGCCTAATAACATAGGGAGGCACGGCTTTGGATTGATTGGCATAAAAAGCTAATCCAGCTCCAAGTAATCCAACTTCACAAGCTGTCGTTGTGGTTTTAATAAGAAAATTTCTACGAGTTAATTTTGGTTTAGACATTGAAATTTTTTAATCTATAATTATTTGCTGGTATATTTTTAGTGAGCAAATAGAACAAAGTTCGTAGACTTATATCACTACGAGTTACGAGATTACTTATTAAAATAGTTGCTTTAACACTTCGCCGAGAAATCTTAACTTGTTGACTTTGAGAAAAATCTTTGTGTTTTAAAATACGGCGTAAAGTTAAGATAGCCATACCTAATGCCCATAAGCAAAATCGCCTTATTCCAGTTTCAGAAGCTGGAATTAATAATATATAACGTAGGGCATTTTTCATATGACCATTGGCAATAGTTATTAATTTAGTTAAACCCTCTCCAAAAGCTGGATCGTAATGTTCAGAAGTTAAACTATTTAATTCAAAAGGAGCAAATATATCTTGTGGCAACCAACAAACTCCACGTTGTTTATCCTCCCAAATATCTTTAAGAATATTAGTCATTTGTAAGGCTTGCCCAAACGATACAGCCAAATGTTGTAATAGTTTTTTATTATGAGCAATTTTAGGAGAATAATCACAAAACAACTCAGTTAGCATTTCACCAACAACTCCGGCTACATAATAACAATAACGATCCATTTCTGCTAAAGTATCTAAGCCATTTAAACTACTGTTTTGCTGAAACTCCGCCATACCCTTAGCCATAATTTTTATACATTGGTTAAGTGCATTACGTTGAGTTGAATTAAAACTATGAGTTAGCCTTATCACACTTGCTAAATTAAAAATTAAATCCTTTTCCGTTGCTAATGTGCTATCGGATAATAATGGATATAAATTTTGACTTAACAACTTGGGTTCAGATTCACCAGCAACTACTTTAGTAAACTCCTGAGAAAATTGTCTTTTTTGAATAGGGGTTAAGTTAGGTTCATCTTCTATTGTGTCAGCTATTCTGCATAATAAATAGCCATTACTAACTACTTTACATAGGCTTGTTGGTAATTGAGGAATAGTTAATGCGAAAGTACGGGAAACTCCGGGTAGAATGTAATTTTGGTAAGCTTCATCATTGGTGAATTGAGTCATTTGATTTTAAGTAGACCTGTTTCTTTAACCGATTATTTCTCATAAAATAGAAAAAATGGTATTTTGCCATATTTGGAATAACAAAGCTAGTTAAGGAATGCATATGAAATAGACATTAGACATTATACCGATTTAAATATATAATACAAATTCCCTATAATTCAATGTGATACATTTTATGACAAATTTTGATGATTTATCGAAAAAAACAAGCAGATTTTTATCTTTAACCAGTTTGACGGTAGAAGAATTTTTAGCTGTAAATTCCTGTTTTTGATATTAAATTTCAACAATATATGGAAAAATTTACATTGGAAGGTAAAATTCGCAGAAAACGCAAATATATAAAATACACTAACAATATGTGTAATAGTAGAAACGTCTACGCAGAAAACGCAAATATATAAAATACAAGAATGGGTAGTCCCTACAAACCAATACAGGTATGTTATTATGGTATTTTATACAGATTAACCATTTAATAAAATTATGATAATAGAAGGTAGTTTCTATGGTTTGTAGGGACTAGACATCTTTCCTAAATAAGTCATAAGTGTTCGGAATTCTGCAAAAAAATACTTTTTAATTGTGAATTGGTGAATGAAGAATGGTTTTCATTAACAATTAATAATTCACAGTTAACCATTCACAATTAATTATATATCAATTAGTTAAAATTTATCCCGAACACCTATGCCTAAATAAGTATATATACTTATTAACTGAGCTTACCACAGAAAGTTTTTATATTCCACCGATTTCATCGGTGGCTATTCACATTCAATCCTTTCAGGATAGTTAAAACAACCCCAACGGGGTTCACACTTGAATAGCCACAGGTGAAACCTATGGAATCAAATTAATTAAAATACTCTCTGCGTCAACCATCAGTTATTTATGAAAGATGTCTACTATCAATAATTGCTAGTCTTAAAAACTTTGTTAACCGTTTTCTAAAAAGCCTTTCCCAAAAATTACTATAGCATTTCCCGATTGGATGGACCACAGTTATATTAAGCAAGAGTTTGATATTTTTATAGATTTTAATTAATAATTAAGCATTCATAATTAAGAATTGCTATACAGCTTATATTTTGCTCTGTTAAACTTTTTAGACTCCTACGCTTGGCATCTTAAAGATGTCTTTTTTGTGTTTCCTAAATAACTGAATACTAAACAAACTCAAATGGATATATATTGGCTTTAATATCTGTTTTTGGAATAATTTTATCAAAATGTTGTTTCAATTTTTTTTAGCGTGTTAGTCTCATTCATGATGGTTTTTTCATTTGTTTTGACGCTAACTATTTTATCAGAATTTCACCTTCTTTTTCAACTTGTTGTTATATTATCCCGAACACCTATGCAATACCAATATATAAGGAGATAATAATATGCTATCTAAAGAAAATATTTTAAAAAAAGCCTTAGTTGGTTTTGGATTTAATCCATATTTCCTGCGTAGTTTGAGGGGCGATAGGAGTATGCGAGATACGGTTTATTCAAGAGAACGTTGTTATAGTTACTTGGATGAACATTCAAAAGCCTTGTTTAAAATTTTCTCTCATTTACTTTTTAACACTGGTGTCCATAGGCTGGATATTGGTTTTAACAATTCTCAAATAGATACTTTTTCTATATTTGATCCACTGAATATGGAAATTCATACAGCCCGAAATCTATTAGATGATGAATATTTACAAACAAGCTTTCCATTGGTTAGTTGGGATGAAAAAGATGCTTTTATTAAACGCTTTTATCAACAGATTTTGCCTAGAGATGATATTTTCATGAAGCTACCAGAGGATTGGCAACAAAATTTTAGAGAACGTAACCGGCAAATGAAAGAACTGACTAATGTTAACCAGCTTAACTATCTGTTAGAAACTTTGCCAAAACTTCGAGAATTGGAAGGTTATTACCTGAGAGTTGCAAATATCAGTTTATTCAACAGTTCAGTATCGTTATCATTTAATTGTGACGGTACACAGATTTTGGCACATAATGCCTTTGCAGATTTTATTGAGGAAAATATTGGTTAGTTTAATTACTTAACCGCTCTTGCATTGAGTTGGGTGCGAAGGAAGAAGTTTCCGACAAAGATTGTCAAATTGAAGGTTTGGTGGGTTTCCACTTCGTTTCTACCCACCCTACATAATCACTGCCATTAAGTTAAGCAAATTGATTGGGGGTAACCACAAGGGATTACCCCTACAAATCATCATTTAACGTAGGGGCAATCCTTTATGGTTGCCCTTAACCGCAAATGGCAGTAACCCTACGAGCTACAAGCTTAACAATAATCGGAGCGGTTTCAAATTATAGCCAGAACCTTTAGTCCATTCTATAATTAGGAGCTTCTTTAGTTATAGAAACATCATGGACATGGCTTTCACGCATACCAGCTGGACTTATTTTTATAAATTGGGTTTTATTACGCATTTCTGTTAAAGTATAACACCCAGTGTAACCCATACTTGAACGAACACCACCCAGTAATTGATGAATAATATCAACTAAATGCCCTCGATGTGGTACTCGACCTTCAATCCCTTCAGGCACTAATTTATTATCACTACTAACACCCTCTTGAAAATAACGATCTTTTGAACCTTGTGCCATAGCTGCTAAAGACCCCATACCACGATAAGTTTTATAAGCTCGACCTTGATACAACTCAACTTCACCTGGAGATTCTTCTGCTCCGGCAAATAATCCACCTATCATAATAGAATAAGCTCCAGCAGCAATAGCTTTAGCAATATCTCCTGAATAACGAATACCACCATCTGCGATCAAAGGAACTCCAGTACCTTTTAATGCCTCAGCAGTATCATTAATTGCAGTTATTTGTGGTACTCCAACTCCAGCGACAATACGAGTTGTGCAAATAGAACCTGGCCCAATCCCAACTTTAACAGCATCTGCACCAGCATCAGCTAAAGCTTTTGCACCATCAGCAGTTGCAATATTACCTCCTATAACTTGCACTTCTGGATGTTGTTGCTTAGTCCAATGAACACAATCTAATACAGTTTGAGCATGTCCATGTGCAGTATCAACCACAATAACATCAACTCCAGCCTCAGCCAAAGCAACTATCCTAGCTTTACTGTCTTTACCAGTTCCAACCGCAGCACCCACTCGTAATCGGCCTTGATTATCTTTGCAAGCATTGGGTTTTTCGGTAGCTTTTTGAATATCCTTGACTGTAACCATACCACGTAATTGAAATTTATCATTTATAATTAATATTTTTTCAATCCGATGCTTATGTAACAAATAAGCTATTTCATCTCGACTAGCACCTTCTTGCACAGTAACTAATCGTTCTTTAGGAGTCATAATGCTGGTAATAGGTTGATCATAATGAGTTTCAAAACGTAAATCACGACTGGTGACAATACCAACTAAAACACCTTTATCAACTATTGGAACTCCAGAAATATTATTGGCTTTAGTTAATTCTAAAACTTCTTTAATATTTGTGTTAGGAGAGACTGTAAATGGATCATCGATAACGCCACTTTCAAATTTTTTAACTTTCCGCACTTGTTGAGCTTGCATTTCGATAGTCATATTTTTATGTACTATACCAATTCCGCCTTCTTGAGCCATAGTTATAGCTAAACGAGTTTCTGTGACTGTATCCATCGCAGCTGATATAAGTGGAATGTTAAGGGATATATCTCTGGTTAATGATGTGCTGAGTTTAACTTGTTTAGGCAAGACTGTTGAGTGAGCTGGCAATAATAAAACATCATCAAAAGTCAAACCTTCTTGAATTATACGCATAATTTTTAAATTTCTATTGTTATTTGGTTTATAACTCATACTTATGTATATATGAGATAAACTAACTACTATCCTATTCTTTCATAATGATATATAATTTAAGCACTAAAATTTTATGATCAAGACTGTTAGCCTATTAAATTATGAACAATAAAGTATTTTATAAAACTATAGAAGTCATTCTTATAATTAAATTATTGACGGGATGTGCTACTCAGACTACATTAGGTGAAGTAGAAAATGACCAACCAAAAATTAAAACTCAATTTGTCTCAGAGCAACAGGAATATGTATATAAAATATTAATAGCTGAAGTTGCTAGACTACGTGGTGCTAATGCTTTAGCAGCTAGGAATTTTTTTGAAGTTGCTAGTAAAACTGAAGATTTAATTATTATTGAACGAGCAACTCAACATGCATTGATAGCCCAAGATTATAATCTTGCGATGCAGGCGGCACGTTTGTGGGTTACTGTAGTTCCTAATAACCCTTATGCACGTCAAGTGTTGGGAAGAGTATTGTTACAGCAAAAACATACTGATGAAGCTGTTATTCATTTAGAAACAATGATTGATACTTTTAAAGATAATTCCATTCAGTTAAGTTCAGTTTTAGAAGATATATTAGAACAACATCAAGATAGAAATCAAGTAATAGAATTGCTAGAAAAATTATTGGTTAAACGTCCTAACAATCCAACCATATTGTTGCTCTATTCACAAATTCAGTTGCAAGAAGAACAGTTTGAACCAGCTTTAAAATCTTTACGTAAACTTTTAGATATTAAACCTAAACATACTGAAGCCGTGCCTTTGTATGCTCTTACTTTAGATCAAATTGGTAAAACTGAAGAAGCTTTACAATGGATGCAAAAATCTTTGACTAAATCTCCGAATAATTCTGAATGGCGTTTGATGTATGCCCGTATGTTGGCTGATGCCGAACAATTTGAGGAATCAATTCGACAATTTGAATCTGTGGCATCTGAACATCCAGATAATGCCGATATTTTATATGCATTAGGTATATTGTTTATCCATACTAATAGATTTTCAGAGGCTAAAAGTAATTTCCTTAATTTAATTAGGCTTGGTGAACGGGTGAACAGTGCTAACTATTATTTAGGGCATATTGCTCAACAGAATAATAATTTAGACAAAGCCTTGTTTTGGTATAAAAAAGTTAAAGGAGGTCCAGCTTATTTAAATACTCAAGCAAGAATTGCATTGGTTATGGTTGAACAAAAACGTTTGGATGAAGCTGTTGAATATTTGCGTAATGTACCGGTTGATGATACTGAAGAGGCAGTTAGTTTGATTCAATTGGGGGCTGAATTATTAATTGAAAGAAAACGTTATGAACCAGCTTTAGAAATGTATAACCACGCTCTTGTTTATACTCCAAACAATCCAGACTTGTTATATATGCGAGCATTGTTGTATGAAAAGATGGGTAAAATCAAGGATGTGGAAACTAGTTTGAGACGTTTATTGGTGAATGAACCTAATAATGTTAATGCTATGAATGCACTAGGTTATACTTTGGCAAATAATACTAACCGTTATCAAGAAGCTTATGATTTGATTAAACGAGCAATGACTCTTGGGGGAGAAGAATATTATATCTTAGATAGTATGGGCTGGATTTTATATAAAATGAACAATTATGTTGAATCAATTGCCTATTTACGAAAAGCTTTGGCGAAACATAATGACGCTGAAATTGCTGCTCATTTAGGTGAGGTATTGTGGCAAAATAAAGAACATCATGATGCTGAACGAATATGGTATAAAGCATTACAAGATTCTCCTAAAAACGAAAATTTAAAAAAAGTAATACAGCGTTTTTCACCGAAACTATTTAAAAAAGTGAAAAGTGAAAAGTGAAAGTTCACTCTCATTAAAACTTGCTAGGTTTCAAAGACCTAGTAGGTTTAATGTTATATAATACAGGACTGCCCTAGTTTCACCTATGGCTATTCATGTTTCACCCCTTCGGGGTTAACAATTGATTTATAAACCCTGATAATGGTTGAATGTGAATAGCCACCGATGAAATCGGTGGAATAGTTTCTATTTCATGTACATTCCTTAAGTAATAACTGAAGGTTTGTCTCTATCTGTATATTTTTTAATATCAGCTATTTCATCAGCTAGTTTAATTAAATCTGCTAACTCTTTTTGTGCATCTAAATGGTGTTTTGTTGTATCTGGTTCAAATGATTCTAAATAAACTCGTAAAGTTGCACCTTCAGTACCAGTCCCAGATAAACGAAATACAATCCTTGAACCATCTTGAAAACCTATTCGCATTCCCTGATTTTGGCTGATGCTACGATCAACTGGATCAATGTAACCAAAATCATCACAATATTCCACCAGATATTTACCAAATTTTTTACCTTTCAAATGACTGAAAGTATGATATAAATTTTCCATCAAAGCATTGGCAGCTTTACTATCAACTCCCTCATAATCATGGCGAGAATAAACATTACGCCCATATTTAGTCCAATGTTCACGCACAATATCTTCCACTGATTTTTTATGTACAGCTAAAATATTTAACCAAAATAATACAGCCCATAAACCATCTTTTTCACGTACATGGCTTGAGCCAGTACCAAAACTTTCTTCGCCACATAAGGTTGCTAAATTTGCATCTAATAAGTTACCAAAGAACTTCCAACCAGTCGGGGTTTCATAGCAATCAATTTTAAGAGCGTCAGCAACATGGTCGGCAGCCTCACTAGTTGGCATAGAACGAGCTATTCCGGCCAAACCATCTTTATAACCTGGAACCAAGGTAGCATTTGCAGCTAATACGGCCAAACTGTCAGAAGGAGTAACAAAAAAACCTTGGCCTAATACCATATTTCTATCACCATCTCCATCTGAAGCAGCTCCAAACTGTGGTGAATTTTTTCCATACATAATATCAACTAATTCATGAGCATGAGTTAGATTAGGGTCTGGATGACCACCTCCAAAATCTTCTAATGGAATCCCATTAATAACTGTACCAGTTACCGCTCCTAATTTTTGCTCTAAAATAGTTTTTGCATATGGGCCAGTTATGGCATGCATAGCATCAAAACACATTTTAAAACCAGAATTAAATAGTTGCTTAATAGCCGAAAAATCAAATAATTCTTCCATTAATTCAGCGTAATCAGCAACTGGATCGATAATTTCAACTAATGTATCTCTTATTTTAGTTTTACCAATTTGAGATAAATCAATGGAATCAGTTGCAACGGTTTTGTATTCGGTAATATTTTGAGAATGTTCATAAATTGCATCAGTAACTTTTTCTGGAGCTGGTCCTCCGTTACTTATGTTATATTTGATTCCAAAATCCCCTTGAAGGCCACCTGGGTTATGACTAGCTGATAATACAATACCACCAAAAGCTTGATATTTGCGAATAATGGCCGATAATGCTGGAGTTGATAATAAACCGTTTTGTCCTACCAATATTTGACCAAAACCATTGGCTACTGCCATTTTTATTATAGTTTGAATTGCTGTCTTGTTATAGTAACGACCATCTCCACCAACAACTAGAGTTTGACCTTGAAAATCATCCAATGAATCAAAAATTGATTGAACAAAATTTTCAAGATAGTTTTGTTGTTGAAATATAGTAACTTTTTTTCTTAGGCCCGAAGTGCCTGGTTCTTGATCAGTAAAAGCAGTGGTTGTAACGATTTTAATATCCATGAAACTGGTATCCTTAATAAATCGTAAATTGTATCTGACACAATTTATAGTTTTACAAAAGTTATTTTAATGGTTTAAGATACAACTTAACACCTTTGTCATAAACCAATATAAAAATAATTAAATAGCAAATTAAGTGGCAGTGCTTAAGATTGAATATCAAAATCTGAAAGAAAACACAGCCACCATGGAAATTATAACATTATTGACATGTTTAAGCACAGTTAATAGTAAATACAACAGGTGTTCCCATTAAAAAGAAATTAGTAATGTGAAAAAAGTGAAAAACCAATTGGGCGAGCGAAAGCCCTGCATAAATTACCATCTTTAAAAATTGATACAGATTAATATAAAAAATAACACACTGAAAAAAGCAAGACCAATTCAAATTGAAACACAACCAACTCCATAACAGAATTATGAAGTATCTATGATTGGTAAATCAAATTTTGGTGATGAAATAATTGCATGATAAAAAGTCATCCAGTTAGGAATACGAAAATTGATAAAAATAGCTTGTAAGTGTCTCCATAAACGAACATAGCTCCCAATTTTCGTTATAAGCTTGCTGAAATAGCTTGCAGCGAAGTCCTTAAAGTTGGTCAATTAAAAAAGCTAACAGCATCAAATGTGGGTAGTCCCCCAGAAAGTAGTGATGTATAAAATTATCTAATAGAATCATTATAATGATGAATAAAAAACCAAATAGCTCCAATATGATTTGATAGCTTTTTGGAAAAAGAAAGAGTTTTCCGAACCA
>JAUCGL010000084.1 GCA_030378105.1 Candidatus Halobeggiatoa sp. HSG11
TGAATTGGTGAATGAAAAATGGTTAATTATTAATGATTTTGACTTTCATTAACAATTAATTATTCACAGTTAACCATTCACAATTAAATATACATATCAATTAGTTATAATTTATCCCGAACACCTAATGTCTACTATTTATTAATCCCTTGTACAGATTTAAAGGTACTCCACTGTTTGCAACTCGGACATTGCCAATATAGCTTACGAGCGGTAAAACCACATTGATAACATTTATAAGCCGGTTTATTTTGCAATAACTGAGTAGTTAAATCTTTGAGTAACAATAAATGCTCCCGAGTTATACAGTCAGTTTTAGATAAAACCAAACCAAGTAAATATTCAAGTCCATGTAATGATGGATGTTTATGTATTTGCTCTACGATAAAATCAACGGCTTGTTGTTCATTTTTTTGCTGCTTAATAATATTTGTTAGCATCAACATAGGAGTAACTCCACCATAATTATCTAATACATGCCATAAATAATCAGTAAATTCAGATAATTGCTCAACTTCTTGGTAACATATTTGTAAAGGTTCTATGATTTCACTTAAATAATCAGGGTCCTGCTGCTCAATGCGTTTAAAAACTAAAATGGCTTGTTTATATTCTTGTTTATTTAAAGCTAAATGTCCTTCTAGTAAACTAGCTCGAACACAATTAGAATCTGTTTTTAAAGCTTGTTGAATATTTTGTAATGCAATATCATATTGTTGTTGACGTAAATATACTTCAGCTTGCTCACAATAATATTGTGCTATAACAACATGAATTGGTTCTTGATAGATAGACACTAATTGTTGAGCAGTATCAATAGCATTACTCCAGTCATGTTCTTGTTGATAGATTTCCAACAACTGATGCAAAGCTGATACTTTATGCAGATTGGCTTCCACCAATTCCTGAAACAAAGTTTCAGCCCTATCTAATAAACCAGCATGACGATAGTCCTTGCCCAATTCAAACAATGCTAAACTACGTTGTTTAGGGTGCAAGGCAACTTTCTTAATAAGATTTTGATGGATACGAATAGCTCGATTAACTTCACCACGACGGCGAAATAAAACTCCTAGAGCAAGATGGGTTTCAACGGTATCACTATCGATCTCAATAAGTTTGATAAAAATATCAATAGCTTTATCAGGTTCTTCATTGAGTAAATAATTTAAACCCCTGAAATAATCAGGAAACAAATTAACTGATGTTTTTTGTTTCCATAACTGTGCCACCAACCATCCAGAGGCTGCTGCCACCGGTAATAATAGCCACAACAAATCAACAATCATTTATGTTAAGCCACTTAAGGCAAACTCTTGTTTTGAATTGAATATTTTGTATACAATTATTATACTCAATTAATGTAACCATAGCATTTCTCAATTGAATGACTTGATACTTAATATTTAAAGTTCAGAAATGAAGCAGCGTATTAATTTATACGTCCATTAAGCATTAGTAATTAAGAATTGCTATATTCACTTCTCCTTTATAAACCAATTATTACCAAAGAAGTGAATAGAATCAATAAGTTCATCAACTAGAAAGGTTGTTAAAAATAGCTTAGTAAAAACTTATTCCCCTCCTTGAGTTAAGGAGAGGTCAAGAGAAACTAGCAATTATTAATTAATGATACTTTCTTGTATTTAACGTTTTTTAGAACGTTGTTTTACCTTTTTATTTTTACCGCTTGTTTTACTGCTTGTTTTACTACCCTTACTGCTTGTTTTACTACTCTTGCTACTTGTTTTAATACTGTTATTAACTCGTTCTCGCAATTCCTTACCAGCTTTAAAATGAGGAACATATTTATCAGGTAATTTAACCGGTTCACCAGTTTTAGGATTACGCCCTAATCTGGCTGAACGAAGATGTAAAGAGAAACTTCCAAATCCTCGAATTTCTATTCTTTCCCTTTCTTCCAAGGTACGAGTCATTTGTTCAAGGATCGTTTTAACGGCTAATTCAATATCTTTATGAGATAAATTGCTTTGTTTTTTAGCAATTACTTCAATTAATTCAGACTTTGTCATATTATTCAATTATCAGTTAATTAAACTATCAATTATCAGATAAAAATATAGGAGAAAAAAAAATCTTCCTATAAATTTAAAACTGATAATTAATAGCAAAAATTATTCTTCCACTGGTTCCTTTTCTTGAGTTTCTATCTGCTCTTTAAAAATATCACCAATGGTCGCTCCGCTGGCCTGCTGGGAGTCAGCGTAATCTTGAACAGCAGTTGCTTCTTTTTCTGCAACTAAAGCTTTGATAGAAAGATTTATCGTCCGTTTTCGACGATCTATACTAATTATCTTAGCTTCAACTTCATCATCCATCTTCAAAAAATGCTGGGCTTCTTCAATGTTCTCCTCAGACATTTCCTGAGTACGTAAAGAACCTTCTACATTCTTTTCTAATGAAATGACTGCACGATTACTTTCAATTTCAGTGACAGTTCCTTTAACTACACTACCTTTGGGATTTTCGGCAACAAAATTAGAAAATGGGTCTTTATCAAGTTGTTTAATACCTAAAGAAATTCTTTCTCGTTCAGCATCAACAGCCAATACAACGGCTTCAACTTCATCTCCTTTTTTGTAATCACGTATCGCTACTTCACCCGGAACATTCCATGAAATATCAGATAAATGTACTAAACCATCTATACCACCATCTAAACCAATAAATATACCAAAATCGGTAATGGATTTAATATGACCAGCAACTTTATCATTTTTATTATGAGTAGAAGCAAATTCTTCCCATGGATTAGGATAACAATGCTTAATACCTAACGAGATACGACGACGTTCTTCATCAATATCAAGTACCATAACTTCAACTTCATCACCAACTTGGACAATCTTAGATGGGTGTACATTTTTATTAGTCCAATCCATTTCTGAAACATGTACTAGACCTTCAACACCTTCTTCAATTTCTACAAAACAACCATAGTCTGCCAAATTAGTTACTTTGCCAAATAAACGAGTTCCAACCGGATAACGATGAGCAATGTCAAACCAAGGGTCTTCACCCAATTGTTTAAGGCCAAGAGAAACTCTTATTCGTTCCCGATCAAATTTGAGTATTTTAACGTCAATTTCATCACCAACATTAACTACTTCACTTGGATGTCTTACACGCCGCCAAGCCATATCAGTGATATGTAACAGGCCATCTACACCGCCTAGATCAACAAATGCACCATAGTCGGTAAGATTTTTAACTACACCCTTTAATACAACACCCTCTTGCATGGTTTCTAATAAGGCTTCACGCTCTTGGATGTTTTCTTTTTCTACTACAGCACGACGTGATACAACCACGTTATTACGGCGTTTATCAAGCTTAATTACTTTGAAATCTAATGGTTTACCTTCAAGATAAGTAGTATCACGAACTGGTCGCACATCCACCAATGAACCAGGTAAAAAAGACCGAATATCATTAACATTAACAGTAAAACCACCTTTTACCTTTTCAGTGATTATACCAATAATAGTTTCGTTAGTTTCAAATGCTTCTTCAAGTCCTTTCCACGCAGCAGCACGTTTGGCTTTTTCACGGGATAATTTAGTTTCTCCATATCCGTCTTCTACTGCATCCAAAGCTACTTCAACTTCATTACCAACTTCTACTTCAAGTTGACAATTTTCGTTAAAGAATTGTTCAATTGGAATAACGCCTTCTGACTTAAGACCTGCGTTAATAATAACTACATCTTGACGTATTTCTACCACTGTACCGGTAATAATACTACCGGGTTTCATGTATTTTTCAGATTGACTTTCTGCAAATAATTCAGCAAAGCTTTCGCTCATAATCAGCTATAAATTTTCATTTTCAGTTAACATATTAAATATTCAGGATATTATTTAATTTGAACTGAAGTTTAAGCCACAATTTTGTGGACGGTTAATGTTTACTTAAAATTTATATTACAAAAATAGTTAAAATAGATTTTTATACATATTAAAATTAAGCGTTATTTATGGTTATTTAATTTCTTAAAGTACCATTTTATTTAAAATTTGTTCCACCACTTCTTCAATTGATAATTCTGTTGTATCAATAGTTATAGCATCAGGTGCAGCCACTAAAGGTGCGGTGGTACGCATACTATCACGTTTGTCACGATTAGCTATTTCTAATGCTAGTTCAGATAGTCTAACATATATCCCTATATTGATCAACTGTTTATAACGTCTTAATGCTCGTTCTTCACAACTAGCGGTTAAAAAGAATTTATATTTGGCCTCTGGAAATACGACTGTACCCATGTCTCTCCCATCTGCCACAAGCCCGGGCAAAATATAAAATGCTCGTTGTCTAGCTAATAATGCTGTACGAATTTTTGCATTAACTGCAATTTGTGAAGCCATACTACCATAAATTTCATTACGTATTTCTGAAGTTATATCTTGTTTGGCATAAATTATTTGTAGTTTACTTAAATCATCTGATGGAATAAATTCAATATCTAGCTCATTAGCTAATTTTACTAATTGATTTTCATCTTTTACAGAGATTTGATTACGTTTTGCAATTAACGCCAATATTCGATATAAAGCTCCGCTATCAAGTATGTTCCATCCTAAATGTTTAGCTATTTTTAAGCTAACAGTTCCTTTACCAACTCCACTTGGACCATCTATAGTAATAATATTTGTCATTATTAATCACTAATAGTTTTAGAAAAATCTGGTAATGTTTCCGGTTTACCAGATTCCATATAGCGACTGTCATTACCACGTTTGGTAACATTTTCATAAACTCCATCGTCACGTTTAACTAGTTTGGTAAATCCTAAGTCTCGCAATTCGGCATTACTTCTGGATTTTGCAATAGCAATACGTGAAATACGTTTACGCACTGTATCTTTACAGTTAGGACATTGTTTTAAAGGCTCATCTTTAATAGATTGTTTTGTTTCAAATATTTTTCCAATTGAGCATGGGCTGTTTAAATGTTCATATTCATATATTGGCATAATTTATTTTGTGATGTAAAACTATAAATTTTATGATTTATCAAATGGTTTAATCAAATTGGAACAATAATATCAAACTTTAGTATTTCAATGGTTTTATATTATTTTATTCTTAACTTATTTTTAATTTATGTGGGAAGTTAAAACTTAAATATTTGATCATAGTTAAAGTTTTTGTCAGGTTATCAAGATACAATTACTCATTAATAATATCGCTTATGCTAATATTAACAGCCGATAAATTTTGTATAATCAGATACTTGATTTAAACAGGTTAAAGCTAATTATAATTTCCATTTTAATTATTAACACATCTTTTATCTTGGTTTTTGATGAAGGTCTATATTATTATAGACCACTTAAAAAATTAATGAAGATACAAATACAACAAGTTTATGATCATATTCTTGTCCGAATAATTTTAACATCTTAAGGAAGATATCAACTATGAATTATTTAACTTTTAAAACTCAATTACGATTTATCATTGCTATGTTGGTGATGATGTTTTTTATGTTTACTGTCACATTGACGCAAGCGGCGACTATCATTGTTACAAGTAATACTGATACTGGAGCTGGTTCTTTACGGCAGGCTATTGTTGATGCAAGTTCTGGCGATACGATCACCTTTGATTCTAGTCTTGCTGGTCAAACTATTACTACTGACAAAAGTGTTAATGGCAACAATACTATTAATGTAGATTTAACCATTGATGGAACTACCAATAATATCACTATCAACGGTATAGGTGATTGGATTTTTTTAGTTAATCAAGATAAAGCACTAACTTTTAAAAATATTACTTTGGATATAGATGGTGGTGGGTCCAACCGAGGCAATATTGACATGCGAAATAGCGGCACTCTGACCCTTGATAATGTGACTATGACCAATAGCACACCTTTTGACCTTGGTGTTATGTTTGTAACTCAAGGTACTGGTTCCTCTGCTCCTATTGTCAATATAAGCAATAGTACCTTTACTAACAATACTCCAACTGGAATGGGTTCAGCCATTCTTACAATGTATGAAGGACAATTAACCATCGTCAATTCTGTATTTGATAATAATGGAAGTATTACATCTAACCAGAATTATGGTGGTGTTATTACCCTAAGAATTAATGCTTCTGCACAAATAAGCAATAGTATCTTTAGTAATAATACTAGTACTCAAGGATTTGGTGCTGCAATTTTGACTAGAAATTCTGCTAACTTAACAATTGATTCTAGCTTGTTTTATAACAATACATCTAAGAATGGTGGTGCAATAGCTGCTATGGATACTTCTAATATTATCTTGCGTAACAGTACACTATATAATAATACCTCTACTGTTCATTCTGGTAATTCAGTTGGTGGTATTGGTTTTTATACTACTAGCACGGGTAAAATCATCAATAGTACTATCTCAGGAAACACTGGTCATAGTTCGATTGCTGGTGGTCTCTATGTCGCAGCAGGAACAAATATTGAGTTGAAAAATACCATTATTTCTGATAGCACTTCTGGAACTGATTGTCTTAATAATGGCACTATTAGCGTTAATACTAATAATTTAATTGAAGACGGCACTTGTGGTTCAACATTAAGTGGTGACCCAATGTTAAATTCATTAGCAGATAACGATGGTGATACCCAAACAATGGCTTTACAGGTTGGTAGCCCAGCAATTGATGCAGGTGATAATGGTTCTTGTGAATCCACCGACCAACGTGGAGCTGTTCGTGCTAAAACCACAGAAAATCCATGTGACATAGGAGCTTATGAAATTGTTCAAATATCTAACTCCTATCAACTCACAGTTAGCAAAATTGGCAACGGG
The DNA here is from genome assembly GCA_030378105.1 of Candidatus Halobeggiatoa sp. HSG11. Lineage (GTDB taxonomy): Bacteria > Pseudomonadota > Gammaproteobacteria > Beggiatoales > Beggiatoaceae > DRQV01. Next base: position 6,824 of record JAUCGL010000084.1, read on the forward strand.
ACTATAACTGGTGATGAGATTGACTGTGGTACTGATTGCGATAATGAATTTGATGATCAAACTATAGTATCCTTAACCGCAACCCCAGATGATGGTTGGGTCTTTGAAGGTTGGAGCGATGATTGTGATAGTAATGGTGAAGTACAAATCGACAGTGATAAAAGCTGTACCGCAACTTTCGTACTCCCAAGCGTAGAAATATCAATCATCACAACAAATCTTGCCGAAGGCATTGCCAATGATAGTTATAGTTTATGGCTTAACACATCACCAACCAAACCAGTCAGTATAACGTTAACAGAAAATGATGACCTGATTTTAGAACCAAACTCATTAACTTTTGATAACAGTAATTGGGATACACCACAAACAATACAAGTAACTGATATAGATGATAACATTGCAGAAGGTTTACATGAGCATATTATTTCTCATACTGTGACTAGTGACAATACCAATTTTAACAATCTCCCAATAGAAGATATAACAGTTCAAATAACAGATGATGATTATGCTGGAATCAATATCTCAACTAACGAAATTACCGTTAATGAAGGCGATACCGTTAATGAAGGTAATAATGATTACAATATTGTACTTACAAGTCAGCCAATAAGTAATGTAACTGTCACATTAACCAGCGATGAAGACACAATTATTAATCCCACAACATTAGTCTTTACTGCCGAAAATTGGAACGTACCACAAGACATAACTATTTTTGTTAATGACAATTATCTTGATGAAGGAACACATCAGCATGAACCGGTGCAACATCAAGTAATAAGTGAAGACCCAAATTACCATGAGCTGGCTATTAACAATGTTACAGTCACTGTTATAGATAATGATATAAGCGGAGTTTTACTATCAACTAACGAACTTAATATTAATGAAGGCGATATAAAAAATATAACTATGACTTTAAATCTTATTCCGCCTCAACCAGTCACAGTTAATTTAGTTCCAGAAGTTGGAATAACGTTATCCCCAGCAACTTTAACCTTTACTGCTAATAATTGGGATATTCCACAAACTATCACTGTAACCGCAGTTGATGATGATGTTGTTATTAATGAAGTTAATGCCGTGCATATAAATGTATCTAGTGATGATATTAAGTATAATTCTTTAATAGTGGACAACTTAATTATCAATATTTCTGATAATGAAAAACCAGCAGTTCAAACCTCTACAGACCAAGTTACATTATTTGAAGAAGGTACTGGAGGTAGTTACACTGTATCATTGACAGTTGAGCCAACTAGTGAAGTAACTGTTGCTTTAACTATCACTGAACATAATCAGGTCTTTCCTGCCAGTTTGACTTTTACTCCAGATAATTGGGACATATCTCAAACTGTTAATGTCACTACAATTGACGATAACTTGATGGAAGAAGATACTCATTTTATCACCCATAAAGTTACTAGTAATGACATTGGTTATCATGATGTATTAGTTCCCGATGTCATGATTAATACCGTTGATACAGTTAAGAGGGTTGATTTAGGAAAAATAATTTTAGAATGCCAGAACTGTGCTATCAAAAATGCTTCTGTAGTAAAATTGGAATCTTTACCAACCCCAGTTAGCAACTATTTTTTTCCAGCCGACTTGGTTAAATTTGAATTAGAATCAGAAACGACAGCTTATTTAGATATATACTATAAAAACATCAATGATTTAGATAATTTCATATATCGAAAATATGGCCCCATAATTCCCGGCAACAATAATACTATTGTTTGGCATAACTTTCCCAACGCTACTTTTGAACTAGTAAATAATATGATTAAAGTTGGCTTGACTATGACTGATGGCCAATCTGGGGATGATACTGGAATTGATGAAATTATTGTTGATGGTAGTAGTGGAATTGTTATTTCAGGAAAAATTGATTTAGATAACATCACAACTGAAAAACCAAAAATATCACAAGAGGTTGGTTTACCAATGGAATGCAATGTGAGTATTGATAGTGTTGATAGCATTTGTAATGTTGGACAACAAATTTTTCCAGAAGAGATAAATATTGGTGATAATGCTAGTATTTCCAACGCTATATTTGAAGCTGATGTTGAAAACCAAGGAATAATTGGTAATTCAGTTATAAAAGAAGGAGTTACTTTAACTGGTGGTTCTTTAACCGGAACAATTGATAATGAAGGCACTGTAAAAAACATAACATTTGTCGGAAGTGAATTAAGTGGCGGAACCCTGTCCGGCAATATAACCAATGAAAGTCAAGTTGATGGAGTTATTAAAGATGTTGAATTAGCTGTTGGTACAGTTGTTAAAGGTGGAAAGATTGCTGGAACTATAACTGGTAGCCCAATAGACAAGCCAGTAATCACTGCTGCGGAAATAATGCCAGGTACTATTTTAACTAATGTACATTTAAGCCCAACAGTTAAGTTATCCGAAAATGTTATATTAGGTGAAGGGGTAAGTATATCAACCGAACCATATACCCCAGCAGATTTTGGTTTAAGTGCTGAGGATATAGCTAATTTAACTGCTGAACAATTCTCCAAATTAGAATTAGAAGCTTTGGCAACTTTTGATCCTGAAGATATTGCAAGTATTCCGCCAGAAGCCTTAACTGAAATGGAACCAGAGCAAATGGCTGTTATAGAGGGGCTTGAAGGTTTAACTGAGGAACAGTTTGCCGAAATTCCAGTGGAAGCTTTGGAAGGTTTAACTGAAGAAAATATGGGAGATTTTTCGATTGAAGTTATAAATAAATTAACTCCAGACCATGTTGCAACTCTTAATCCTCAAGTTTTCAAACGAATGTCCACTAAACAGATGTCAAAATTGCTGATTCATTTTAATTCTAGCCAAATAAGTATTAAACATGTAACAAGATTATTACCCAATGGATGGCAAGTCAATGAAAATACTGGAGCTTTAACTTTACCAGCAAGAACCAAATTTACTCCACCATTATTAAAAAGAAAGTTATATCCAAGAGTATCATTACCAAAATTGACCAATCTTGAAGCCGGAATTGGTATAGGTGGTGCTGGAGAAAATATCAAAACTGGAATGGAAAATGCTTTAGAAGAGGAAAATCTGATTGATTTCGTATTATCTCAAGAAGATAGTGGGATTTTAAATGTGGAAGGTATAGGTGATTCAGAAGGCAAACAATATAGCTTTATCCCTGATGCAGACAATGCCATTCAAGTGGATACTGATAAAATTCCTATTGGTTTAGCAGTTGGCCCAGGAGGTTTTTACACCGTAACCACTCCTGAAGGACAGCAATATAAAGTTATTCCTGCTCCTAAGGACCCATTTAAATTATCAGAAGTAACTGATAGCAAAGTAACAGTTGGGAAACGTGGCGATGTTATGATGAAACATTCCAATCGAACTCGCAGCACTGAAGTTTATGAAATAGTTATGTTTGACCCATTTGTTGAGGACTTTGCTCCAGATAATTTATGCATAGAAATCTTTCCTGGTGAATTAGAATGTGATGGCAATTTGCGTAAGCGTTCTTCTCGTGCCAAAACCAGAAAAATTGAATATTCAGATGGTACTGCTCAAATAATTCGGCCAACAGTTTTATCCCCAGATATATTTATTGAAGAAGCTCTCAAACTTGAAGGAATTGAGCAGGTTGTTTATAAAGCTGATGGAACCTTTGCAATTTTATATCAAGGCAAACCATATTTTGTTGTTCCTAATTTTACCGTACAAAATGAACGGATTTCTGAACCAGTTGAACCAAGTATTGTGTCTAATGGTGACGGTAGTATCAAATACAGCATTGCTATTGAATCAGAAACTAACACTCGTAGCACTGAAGTCTATGAAATATTATCTTTTGATCCATTTTTAGAAGCTGCCCCGGATGACCTGTGTATTGAAATAATGCCAGGTGAGTTGGAGTGTGATTTTTAAGATTGGAGTACAAGGTTTTCTTGTTACAATTTGCAAGGAGACCTTGCGACTCCGAAAGTAATTTTTCAGAGATTTCATAATGTTCACGGAACAACATCCGTATTCCGTGAACTATCTTTTTCAGTCACTGCGAAACATGGAGAGGCGAAAAAGAAACTGCCAAAAAATCATATTGCCCGATAACCAATATCAGTACGATAATACATATCTTGCCAAGAAATTTGTTTAACTAGTTGATAAGCATTAGTTTGAGCCTCTTGAACTGTATCACCTAAAGCACAAGCACATAACACTCTACCGCCAGTTGTTACTATTTGTCCATCTTGTTCTGTAGTGCCAGCATGGAAAACTTTCCCACCAATTATATTTGATAATCCATTAATAATTAAACCTTTTTCATATTGTTCAGGATAACCACCGGCAGCTAACACAACTCCTAAAGATGCCTGTTGATTCCATTTGGCCTCTATTTGATGCAAACGCTTATCCAAAGTAGCCTGACAAAGTTCAACTAAATCAGATTGTAAACGTAGCATTATAGGTTGAGTTTCTGGATCACCAAAACGGCAATTATATTCTAAAACTTTTGCATTACCTTGAGCATCAATCATTAATCCTGCATATAAAAAGCCAGTATAATTATTACCTTCCATAGCCATACCACGCACTGTTGGCTCTATAATTTCTGTCATGATTCGAGCATGAATTTCTGGAGTAATCACTGGTGCTGGCGAATAAGCCCCCATTCCACCAGTATTTGGTCCTTTATCTCCATCATCACGAGCTTTATGGTCTTGAGAGGTAGCCAATGGTAAAATATGTTCTCCATCTACCATACAGATAAAACTTGCTTCTTCACCAGTTAAAAATTCTTCAATAACAATATTTTGCCCAGCTTCACCAAAGCTATTCTCAACTAGCATCTTTTTCATAGCCTCGACAGCTTCTGGTTCAGAATACGCTAAAACCACTCCCTTACCAGCCGCTAAACCATCTGCTTTAATAACAATAGGTGTACCAACTTTACGAATATAAGCTATTGCAGGTTCAATTTCAGTAAAATTAGCATAAGCAGCAGTTGGGATATTATGTCGAGCTAAAAAATCTTTGGTAAATAATTTAGAGCCTTCTAGTTGAGAAGCATTTTTAGTTGGGCCAAAACAAGGTAAGTCAACTTTTTGAAATTCATCAACAATTCCTGCGACTAGTGGTGCTTCTGGACCAATAATAGTTAAGTCAATAGTATTTTTTTGAGCAAATTTAATAAGAGCTTCAATGTCATCGACTCCAATAGCAACATTTGTTATTTTATTTTCTTGAGCTGTACCAGCATTACCGGGAGCTACAAAAACTGTTTGTACTTGGTCTGATTGAGCAGCTTTCCATGCCAAAGCATGTTCACGTCCTCCACCACCAACAATTAATATTTTCATGATTTTTAAGGATTTTATATTGATAATTATCTTAATTAAGGTCTTATACCTTTATTATCAATAGTTCGGACAGTTTTGAAATAGCAAAAAGAGTAGAGTGTAGGGTGGATAAGCGGAGCGTCATCCACCTTCTGACGATAATGGTGTATGACGTTATCACTTATACACCCTACTTGATTTTTTGACTTTCAAAACTGTCCGAACTATATAATAGCTATGAAATTTTAGTTACGTTTTAATTCTGCTGCGATTTTAACAAACAGATTTATCACTCGATCTTTTATCTTTGGTACAGTTATATTTAACTGTTCTGCTGTTTCAGCACGTTTATCAAAGCTGTCTTGTAAAGCATCCAAAATTTGTTGGGTAGTTGCAGTTCTTAAATCTATAACTAAATCCCCAATACCAGCAGACTCAAAAACTCCAGTGAATTTATCACTATACGCAATACCCATAGTTGGTATATGTTGAGAAATAGCCGCTATACAAGAGTGCATACGTGAACCAGTGAAAAAATCACAACATCCAATAACATATTTGATTTGTCTATGGTCCAGATTATTTTCTACCATTAAGACTCGATCTGAATATTCTTCTTTAAACTGTTGATGTATATCAGCACATGCAGCCATATCACTTTCATGATGTGAAGGTGGTACAAAAACATGCGGTATCAAAACAACTGTCACATTTGGATATGAAATAAACAGTTTAACGATTGCTTTTATTATGTCTTGGTAATTATTGTCAATATTAAACCTACTTTTAATAGGATAATTACCATGCAAGAGACCGCTTATATTAATTCCAACCACAATCTGTGCATCTTTTAACTTTGCCACTAAAGGATCATTTTCCAGTGGTTCAGGTTCCAAAACAAAAGCAACATCGGGATTGAACTGAATATTAACATCAGTATTGCCAAGTAATTTTTTTACATATTCAACTCCGGCTTTATCTCTCGAATATATAATTTCAGTACGTTTAAGCAAATAACGAGCTACTTTTTGAGAAAAACTGCTTTTAAAAGGTCCATAAGTTTGCGGTAACATAACAAATTTTACCTTACAAAAGATAAATAACCATTTTATCAAAGAATGCCTAACAAGAGGTTGCCAACCATAAATATCACTAAAACTATCACCAGCAGTTATATCAAATGCTAAATCTGCCTCAATTATATGTTTAAAATACGGATTTATTGCAAATATACGTTGCTTAAGCCATGAACTAGGGATAATTTTAACCAACAGAGCATAAGTTAATAAAGCGTATATATTCTGTGTTTTAAATATATTGCGACTAAACCATATATCTTTCTTTTTAATATTAAACTGCTTGCCATTAAAAGTTAAACATAAAGGAGTTTCAATATTATGACTCAATAGAGTTATATCCGCATCTGGCCATTGTTGCAGTATACATTTAATACTGGATTCAGCTAATGCACTAACTCCCATATTAAGAGTTTCAAATGAAGCTCCTAATATCCAAATTTTTGGGGTTTCCATTTATTTTTCCTTTATAACTTTAAAAATCTTCCCAACCGTTATCTTCTTGATTCTCATTTTGATTTGGTAGAGTAGTTATGGTTGGTTTTGGGGTAGATGTTTGTTTATAAGTTTTCCCCTTTATTTTGAAAAAACTAACTAAACTTTTTAAACTCTGCACTTGATCTTTCATTACATTGCTGGAAGTAGATAATTCTTCAACCAAAGTTGCATTTTGTTGAGTCATTTCATCCATTTGAACAACAGCATCATTGACTTGATTTATGCCAGAAGCTTGTTCTTGACTTGCTGATGCAATTTCAGTGATTATATCGTTGACTTTTTTCACTGCTATAACAATTTCACTTAGAGTTTCTCCTGATTTATTAGCCAACTGAGTTCCTTCATCAACTTTATTAACACTATCTTGAATAAGGTTTTTAATCTCTTTAGCAGCAGCAGCACTGCGTTGAGCTAAATTGCGAACTTCTGAAGCCACTACTGCAAAACCACGACCCTGCTCTCCGGCTCTAGCTGCTTCCACCGCAGCGTTTAATGCTAACAGGTTAGTTTGGAAGGCAATTTCATCAATAACACTTATTATTTCAGTGATTTTCTTACTACTTTTACTTATTTCTGTCATCGCACTGATAGTCGAGCCGATAACATTGCCACCTTTTTCGGCCTGATCTCTGGCACTTATCGCTAATTGAGCTGCATATTTAGAATTATCAGCATTTTGCTGTACAGTGCCAGTCATTTGCTCCATGCTGGCAGAAGTTTCTTCTAAGGAAGCTGCTTGTTCTTCAGTACGCTGGCTAAGGCTTATATTACCTTGCGATATTTCTGTAGAAGCATTATTGACCATTTCAGCCTGCTGTAATATTTCCTGCATAATTTCAGTCAAGCGGTCAACTGTCAGATTAGAATCGTCTTTCAAGCGTTCAAAAGCACCAGTATAGTTATTTTCAATCTTTTGAGTTAAATCACCTTTGGCTAAAGCGGCAAACATACGCATAACATCTTTAGTTAAAACTTGATTAATTTCGATAATTTGATTGATGCTTTCACTAAAAGTTTTGAAGAAATCAGTTTTATTATTAGTGTCAATGCGTTGTTGGAAATTACCCTGAGAAGCAGCGTGGATAACATTATTGATTTCTTGTTCAGTTGCTATTTCAACAGTTCGGTCTTTAAATTCCAACACTGTACCCAAACGCTCACCAGCTTGATTAATCACCGGGGTAATAGTTGTGTCAATAGTTACCTTGCCTAGTTTTAATGTATCATGATGACTATCAACTAAATTAGCTAACAATTGGCGTTGTTGAGTTGGATTTTTATAGAAAATATCAATACTTACATTTATTAGTTTGGTTGCATTAAAATGAGGTAAATCAGCACAAATTTGATCTTCTTTCTGGGAAAACAGATGTTGAGCTGCTTCGTTTATATAAATAATTTTATGATTACTGTCTGTGATCAGAACGCTAGTTATAACTTTATCTAAAGCTTGATTAATTCGTAATGCTTCGTTGGCAATACGTTTATCTTCTTCCATCCGCTCTTGTAACTGGTTTTTAGTATTATTAATTTCATCAATACGTTCTCGCAATTGAGTTTGCATAGAATCTAATACTTGTAATAAGCGTCCAGTTTCGGTCTCGGTCTCAAATTCAATCTGATTATTTAAATTGCCATCTGCAATTAAGTTAGCAAATTTAATGGCTTTATTTACAGAATTAGAAATAGTTCCGGAAACAACTATTGTTATCCACACTCCAATAACAATGGCTATTAACATAATGAATAAAACTAATGTTAATAATTGATTTTTTTGATAATTTGCATTTTCTAAAAATTGAGTTGCTTTGTTATTCGCAAAATCGGTTAATTTGTCTATTGCTGATTCTAAAGCAGATACATGTTTTGCTCCTTTACCTTTGGTTATAGCAGCAGCTTGTTCGCCTTGTTTTTTTCTCATCAAATCAATTACTTCATCACGAATAGATTTCCAATCTACAAATAATGTTCTTAAATTATTAACATCTTGTTTATCACCTAAAAAACGTTCTGCAATAATATCAAAATTAGCATATACAGCTTGCTCATAACTATTTACCATTTTAATTGCTGCCTTTAAAGCCTCGGTATCCTTAGCAAGAGCTGCATCTTTCATACTACGGTGTATTTTAACAATATTAATATTAACATCTCGCACAGCATTACTAACTGTCAAAGGGTGATCATATAATTCAGTGGTAACTTTGGATAAAGTTTGCATTTGTAAGATAGCAAACAGACTAATAAGAATTAGAAATAGTATTAATACGCCAAAGCTAGAGAATAATTTAGTGCGAATTTTCATATTTTGTAACATAAAATTTGTTTCCACATAGTTATAGTAGTGTTGAATCATGAGTGCCTAATTTTTAATTAATTTCAATTGGGCAATGCTGTATATTATTATGTACTTTATATTAGTTTAAGATACAAAGTTTATACCAGTTGATATATTAAGTGTTAAGTTAAAGGTTTTTTCTCGTTAGCAAAATATAATTGGCTTAATGAAAAGATATTACATGTAGGGTGGATAAGCGAAGCGTCATCCACCTGTTATATGTGGTTTGGTGTATGACGCTACCACTTATACACCCTACAATAAAATCAAGTACTTAAATATTTGTGTATAACGATGAGACCTCCGGTTGGGAATGCCTGCCTTGATGCTCTGCATCATACAACCTTTTGAAAACTTGATAGTCAAGTATTATGGATATAAAAAGTTTTAACACATTTACTTAAATCAAGTTTACTTTATGAGGTTGTTATAAAATAATTGTAATTATTTAATTATACTAGTTTTTTATAAAAAAATATAACATCGGTTAAACCAATAGTTTGCATAAGTTTTGCAAGACTACCTTCACTTATGTTACATTTATCTATTAAAATATAACAATTAAGTAAGGGTTAACTAACTATGATTTTTAATAGTAATAAAATTGCTAATTACAACTTTAAGAGGTAAATTATGAAAAAATTGCTTATTGTATTAATAATGCTTGTTACGACTACAGTTTGGGCAGCAGATGAATTATTAGCAGGTAAAGCTTTTACTGATCCTTCAAAACAAATTGATATGCCTAAAGAATGGATAGAACAGCCAATTCAATATGAAAAATGGGCTGAAGGAGCTGATTTAGCAGTTTCCTTAGATCAGCAGTTATATCCAGCTTTATTACCTATGATTCAAGAATATGCCAAGCAAAACAAACTTAAAATTGCTGTTCAAGAGGGTACTTGTGGTACTTCTGCTAAAGCTATAAAAGACAAGATTGCTGATATTGCCGGTTTTTGTTGTCCACCCAGTGAAACTGATCGATTGACAGGAATTAAGTTCCATACTATTGGAATAGGGTCATTAGCTTTATTAATTAACCCTGAAAATCCAGTTGATAATTTAACTTTTAAGCAAGTACAAAAAGTTTTTCAAGGCAATATTTTTCGTTGGTCAGATGTTAATGGACCAAAAAGAATGATTCAAGTTTTGGGTAGATTACATTGTAAACAAAGACCTGGGCATTGGAGATTGATATTGGATAATGAAGATTTGTTTAGCCCACGTATGTCAGAGATAGGTACTATTTCAGATATGATATCAGAAGCAGCAGATAACCCATATGCTATTGGGTATGAAACATTATGGATGCGTGAAAATTATCAATCCAAGGGTAATACTAAACTATTGTCCATTGATTCTGTTGCACCAACGGATAATGATAAGTTGATTAGTGGAGATTATCCATTATATCGTACCTTTAACATAACTACTTGGGAACAAAAGCCAAATGTTGAGGCTCAAAAATTGGCTAAATATTTGATTGAACAAGCGGGAAACATTGACCCTAAATATGGAATTGTGTCAGTACAAAAATTACGTGCTGCTGGTTGGAAATTTCAAGATAACGAACTTATCGGTGAACCAAAATAGATTATGGTAAAATCTTAAATCATTACTTAATTTTTGGAAATTATGATGCTAAATAAAATTTTATTAGTTTTAACCATATTATTTTTCTATGGTTGTAGTACTGCTCCGATTGTTAAAGAACTGCCTGAATCCATATTTACTGGGACTGCGGATAATATTTTAGCTAAAGCTCAACAGTATTATGATAAAGGTGATTTTAAAACTGCTATTAGTGGGTATGAAAAAGCTGCTGATATGGATGTGGCTATAGCTCAAAATAATTTAGGATTTATGTATTATGAAGGCAAAGGAGTCACCAAAGATTTTAAGCAAGCTTTCGATTGGTTTCATAAAGCAGCTAAACTTGGGTTGACTGACGCTCAATATAACTTGGCCAATATGTATCAAACTGGTCAAGGAGTCACTAAAGATTTTGCCAAAGCATTAAATTGGTATCGAAAGGCTGCTAAACAAGGTGATTTTAAAGCTAAGTTTAATTTAGGTCAAATGAGCTATACTGGCGAAGGTGTTAAACAAAACTCTCTCCATGCTAAACGCTTTTTTTGGAAAGCTGCTATGGCTGGAGATGCAACAGCACAGTACCGTATGGGTAAAATGTATTTTGATGGTGATGGGATAAGTAAAAATTACTTAGAAGCCAAACGTTGGTTCACTAAAGCAGCTAAACAAGATCATACGCAAGCTCAGTATGATTTAGGTTTGATGTATTATAATGGAGAGCATATTGAACAAAATTTTGCCCAAACTGAAAAATGGTTTCGTAGGGCTGCTAAACAAAACTATGCTCCAGCTCAAAGTGGAATGGGAAACTTGTATTATCAAGGTAGAGGAGTTAAACAGCATTATGGTGAAGCTGTCCATTGGACCTTGAAAGCTGCTGAACAAGGATTGGCAGATGCTCAAAATAATCTTGGAATGATGTATTACAAAGGTGAAGGAGTTAAAAAAGACCTAGTTCAAGCTTACAAATGGGTATCGTTGGCAGCTAAACAAGATAATCAAGCAGCTATGGGCGGAAAAGATTTCTTATTAAAAAATTTATCCATAGAACAAATTAAGGAAGGAGAGCGTTTACTTCATAAAGCAATGAGAAAGAAGTAATTGTTTATCTTCTACTCTCCTTTAAAACCTACGAGGTTTCCAAAACCTCGCAGGTTTCTGCACAAATGTATTTTTATGAATGTCTATAAGTTATTTCATACATATTCCTTATTTAAAATATGAAACCTGTCAAATTATGGGAACCTGACAGATTAACTCAAAACAAATTTTAGTCTGTTACCTTAAAAAATAAAAAATAAAATATGTTAATTCAACGTCTATCTATCATCGGTGTTGGTCTTATCGGGGCTTCTTTAGCTAGTGGTCTTAGGAGAGCCGGAGAATGTAATGAAGTAATTGGTTGTGGGCGTGGAGTTGAAAACCTGCGTAAAGCTGTTGATTTAGGCATAATAGATCGTTATTATCATGACCCGGCTATAGCAGTTAAAGATGCTGATGTGGTTATAGTAGCAGTGCCATTAGGTTCAATAGCAGGTATATTTAAATCTATCAACGATGCTTTATCCCCCCAAACCATAATCACTGATGTTGGTAGTGCTAAACTAAGTGTTATCGCTGATGCAAGGCAATATCTAACTAAACATTTACCATATTTTGTTCCCGGCCATCCAATTGCTGGTTCTGAAAAGAGTGGAGTAACAGCTTTCAATCCTAATTTATTCAATGGTAATAGAGTTATATTAACCAGTTTGCCAGAAACCGATTTACAGGCAGCTTCTTTAGTGCAAAACATGTGGGAAATAGTTGGTGCTAAAGTAGTGAATATGCAAGCGGCTTATCATGATCAAGTGTTAGCAGCTACCAGTCATTTGCCACATTTGTTGGCTTATAGTTTGGTTAATAGTCTTGCTAAAATGGATTCTAAAACAGAAATATTTCAATTTGCAGCCGGCGGATTTCGAGACTTCACTAGAATTGCATCCAGTGATCCACGTATGTGGCATGACATCTGTTTATCTAACCAAGATGCTATTTTACAGATGTTAGAATATTTTAATACTGATTTAAATCAATTAATTAAAGCTATTCAACAAAAAGATAGTAAACAAATTGAAGCTATTTTTTCCTATGCAAAAACTACTCGTGACGAATTGCTTAATAGTTAAAAGGACAAAGACAAATGAATAAATATATTATTGCAGTTTTTTTGATTATTACACTACCATCTTTGGCTTGTGAACCATTACCTATAGAGCATAAGTCAGCTACTATTGCTGAACGTACTCTTGCTGCAACATTTATTTTAGAAGGTACAATTGAGCAACCAGCTTCTAAAAGTACAGCAGCTTCCCCGGAAGACCCTTTCATATTTACGGTGGATAGATGGTTTAAGGGAAATGGTCCTTCTAAGGTTATTGTTCGAGGTTTTGGAATGGGACCTGATTGTCTTGCTTCTATTCCACTTCCTTCTAAAAAAGTTATTCTATTCGCAAAGGGAAATTTGATTTCTGATGGTGAACTTGAATTAAATTATATAGATGCTTTTGATGCAGTCGTTAACTCGGATAAGGCAATTATAGATGATATTATTAATGCTGTTGGAACTTCGCCAATACAACCGGGAATAGTCTCTAAGGCAAAAACTCCCAATTTTTCAACTCAAACAAATATCTTGCAAATTCCTGAATTAACAACAGATGGAAACAAGCAATTTTATGACGTTGAAATAGAGTTCAATTTTGAAACTGGACGTTTTAACCTCAAAAATATTAATTCACAACCCATAATTAATGCTTATTTAGGAGTTGATTTAAGACTAAAAATGGCACAAAGTGCAGTATTGGATGACGAAAACCTTCATATCACTTTTGCTCGTGTAACTGAAGATTCTCGATGTCCATCAGATGTGCAGTGTGTATGGGCTGGACAAGTCACAGTTTTATTACAGTTTGCTCTGGGTGAACGAAAAAATTTGGAAGAACATAGTTTAACTTTATCTACTGAGCCGGCAGTCAAAAAAATTGATAAATATCTTGTAGAACTGCTGGAAGTTAATCCTTATCCAGTAAGTACAACAACTGTTGTGTCTGACTATGAAATTGTTCTCAAAGTTTCTTTGATATAAAGGTTATATCTTAATACTTAAATGGTAGGCATTCCCAACGAGATGTCTCATCGTTATACATAAGTCAAAAGTAACAAATGTAGGGTGGATAGAATGAAATGAAATCCACCATTTTGAAGGTTCGGTGGGTTTCCACTTCGTTACTACCCACCCTACATAATATATTTTCATT
>JAUCGL010000085.1 GCA_030378105.1 Candidatus Halobeggiatoa sp. HSG11
GGTTGTTTTAACTATCCTGAAAGGATTGAATGTGAATAGCCACCGATGAAATCGGTGGAATATAAAAGCTTTCTGCGGTAAGCTCAGTTAAATAAGTATATATACTTATTTAGGAAAGATGTCTATTGTATCAAAACTTGACTTAATGTCTCCAAGAACAATTTGAGTCGGTCAGGTGACTCAATATTTTTTCTCATTTACAATTAATCTATTTTGTCAAGCAAAAAAACTTGATAGTCGAGTATAATCAAAATAAGCTTGATTCATTAAAAAAGCAAGTTTATAATCTATACTGAATTTTTTTCAGAACAGATTACCAAAATGAATAAACCAACAATAGCTATTCCATTAGGTGACCCGGCCGGTGTAGGCCCAGAAATTATAGTTAAATCATTATCAAAACCTGATTTGTATGAAATCTGTAATCCAATAGTAATTGGTAATGATATTATTATAAAAAATGCCTTAAAAATTTGTAATGAAGTTACAGAAATTCATCTTATTGATTCTCCACGAAAATACCAAACTAATAAAATTAACTTAATAAATTTAAACAATATAGAATTCACTCAATTTGGTACTGTACAAGCGACATGTGGACGAGCTGCCTACGAATATATTGAAACAGCAGTTAAATTAGCTATTGCCGGAGAAGTAAGCGCTATTGCAACAACTCCAATAAATAAAGAGTCGTTAAATGCTGCTAAAGTTAACCATATTGGTCACACAGAAATATTAGCAGAATTAACTCAAACCAAAGACCCACTTACTATGTTTGAAGTGCGTGGTATGCGAGTATTTTTTTTATCACGCCATGTTTCATTACGTCAAGCTTGCGATCTTGTTACTAAAGAACGAGTTTTAGAATATATAATTCGTTGTAATAAAGCTCTATCAAAACTAGGGATTAGTAATAGTAAACTAGCAATTGCTGGGCTTAACCCACATAGCGGAGATAGTGGTTTGTTTGGTAATGAAGAAATAGAGCAAGTTGAGCCAGCCATTAAAGAGGCAAAACAGCTAGGTTATAATGTAGTTGGTCCAATAGGTGCTGACTCTGTATTTCATCAAGCTTTACAAGGTCATTATGATGCAGTATTATCTCTATATCATGATCAGGGGCATATTGCAACTAAAACTCTTGATTTTGAAAAAACTATTGCTATAACTATTGGGTTGCCATTTTTGCGTACCTCAGTTGATCATGGAACGGCTTTTGATATTGCTGGAAAGGGCATTGCTAGTGCAGTTAGTATGACAGAAGCAATACGATTAGCAGCAAAATACTCAAATTTTAATTAATTTTAACAACGTTCAGCTACTCGCAAAATTGCACTTCTGGCTCTTGGATTAAGATTAATCTCAGTTTGACTTGCTCTGATTGGTTTACTGATAATGCGTAACTTGGGATTTAATTGTTTAACAGTAACTGGTAAATGGATTGGGAACTTATCGCCCCGTGCTTTATCACGTATAAAACGTTTAACGATACGATCTTCAAGAGAATGGAAACTTATAACAACTAAACGTCCATGAGGAGCTAATATATTTAACGTCTGAGTTAAAACTTGTTGCAATTGTTCTAGTTCTTGATTTATAAAAATTCGTAAAGCCTGAAAAGAACGAGTTGCCGGGTGTTTATGTTCTTTACTTGGTGGACAAGCTTTGATGATTATATTTACCAATTGGCTAGTAGTGGTTATAGGTTCCATTTTTATTGAGCGAGCGATACGATAAGCATAGCGTTCTTCACCATAATCTTTTAATACTTTAGCAATTTCTGTTGCTGTTGCTGTATTTAACCATTGTGCCACACTTTCGCCAGTATTTGGATTCATACGCATATCTAAAGGACCGTCTTGCATAAAGCTAAAACCTCTGGTTGGGTCATCTAATTGCGGTGAAGAAACTCCTAAATCTAATAAAATTCCATTTATTTGCCCTAACCAACCATTATCTTCAACAGTTGCTTGTAATTGAGCAAAGGTATTATGTACAATACTTAAACGCTCATCCTCTATAGATTGAGCAACCTGCACTGCTTCTGGGTCTTGATCCAAAGCTAATACTTGTCCTGCTGGTTCTAGGTGATTCAAAATAGCTTTTGTGTGTCCTCCCCGTCCAAAGGTACAATCAATATAGATTCCATCAGATCGCAAGTTTAATGCGTCTAAAGTTTCGGTCAATAATACTGGTTGATGAGATAATTTTGACATTTATTAACTTTTGATTTAGATTATTGAATTTGATATATAATATTTTAGCTTCACAATTAGAAGTTGACAATTTATAATTATGTGGAGTAATTAATTTAAAGTATATAAAATATGTCTCGGATTGCTGCTATACAAATGGCTTCTGGTTCTAACGTAGCCGCTAATTTGCAAATTGCTTATCACCTCATCAGAGATGCTGTTAATATGGGTGCTAAGTTAATAATTTTACCAGAAAACTTCGCATTGATGGCTATGTTGCCCAATGATAATATTAAAATTGGGGAACAATATGGTAATGGGATTATTCAAAACTTTCTATCCCAACAAGCCAAACAGTTTGGAATTTGGTTAATTGGTGGTACATTACCTATAATAACCGATAATTCTAAAAAAGTTCGCTCTGCTTGTTTAGTTTTTGATAACACTGGTAAACAAATTGCTCGATATGACAAAATACACTTATTTGATGTAACCACAAATTCTAATGAGCAATATTGTGAATCAGAGGTATTTGAATCTGGCGAACAAATAATTATAATTAATACACCATATGGACGTTTAGGGCTTGCAGTATGTTATGATTTACGTTTTCCCGAATTGTTTCGGTGTATGTTGTCTAAAGGAATAGATTTAATTGGATTACCAGCAGCATTTACTGCAACAACTGGTAAAGCTCATTGGGAAATTTTGCTACGAGCTCGTGCTATAGAAAATTTATGCTATATAATTGCAGCTAACCAAGGCGGTTATCATGTTAATGGTCGTGAAACATATGGTAATAGTATGATAGTTGACCCATGGGGAGTTGTATTAACTCGCTTAAACCGTGGAACTGGTGTTATTTGTGCAGATATTGATTTAGAGCAACAAACTGATTTACGCCATAAATTCCCGGTTGCTGACCATAGGAAAGTTCAATGCCAATTACGAATTACATAAATCAGGTTACATAATTAATATAATATTTATAGATTTTCAAAAAATAAGAAGTTTAAACTTTAAGATATAATATATCAAGATAAATTTTAAGTTTCTATCAAATGAAAAAACTATATCTCAAAACTACAATTTAATAAATATGTCTTCAATAACTCAAACTAAAGCTGAAGTTCAAAAACTAATTAAGTTATATAATAAACTACAAGCTGAAGCTAAAGAAGCTGACGCTAATGAAGCAACGTTGAAAGCGGCTCAAGCTGAAAAGCTAGTTTCGCAAATAAACATGTTACAAATTGCTCTTAGCAAAACTCAGGCTAAACAAAATGCCAAAACTACTACTAATGAAGTCAAAAAAACTCCTTCTAATACTACGGGCGGCGGTATAAGTACAACAGAAAGAAAACGGCTTGAACTTGAAAATCGTATCAACCATATTGAAGATGCTCAAAAACGAACTAGAGCTCAAATTCAACAGTTAAATCAGGCTAAAGCAGAACTATCACGTTTGCAAGTAGAAGCTGAAGAAGCTCAAAAACGGCGTACTTTGTATGAAAAACAATTACCTAAAGCTAATGATTTAGTTAAATTAAAAGAACAAATTCAGATAAGAGAAACACAATATCAGGATATTAAAAAACAATTTGATTCTTTTAAGCAACAAGCCAATAAAGATTCTGAATTATTAAGAAGTGAGCGTGATACTGCCGTTGAGAGACAAAAACAGTTAGAAAAAGAAAAAATGAATTCTTTACGTTATGGCAATAATAAGCGTATTTTTTGGAATGGTCTTTTAAAAGGGATAGTACTAGGAATTATAGGAATTATAATATTTAGTATAATCATTTTTAAAACTGTGTGGTTGGATGATGTTTTGTGTAGTATGAAAAGTGAATCTAATTTATGTGTTGCATTGGAATCGGCGAATAAATCGTCCAGACCATAGTACAAACAATTAGCATTATTTATTTTAGTTTTAAACTGTGAGAATATTAATGTGTCTTCAATAACTCAGGCTAAAGCAGAAGCTCAGAAGTTAATCAAACGTTACAATCAGTTGCAGGCCGAAGCTAAGAATGCAAACGCTATAGAAGCAAGGCATAAAGCAGCAGAAGCTGATAAGTTAGTTTCACAAATAAGTGCATTACAATTAGCAATTACTAGGCTTCAAGCTAAAGATAGGGAAATTAATAAAAAAGTTGCACCCAAAAAAGCAGTTATTTCTGAAAAAATTGAGCAGCAAACAAATAAAGAAAAATCAAAAGTTATAGATCGTATTCATCATCTTGAGGAGGCTCAAAATAAGACTCAAGCTCAAATTGAACAACTAACTCGTGCTAGAGGTGAACTTAACCGTTTAAAACAACAAGCTAATAAACATGCAGCTACTATAGTTAAAGAACGTCGAGCTAACGATGAAAAATTACAACAAGAATTGGCTAAACTCATTAAGAAAAAGGAAGTTGAACAGTCAACCTTAAAAAAAGAATTACTTTCGGTTAAACAACAGGCTCAAAAAGATGCTGAATTGCTTAAGGTGCAACGTGATGCAGCTAGAGCAATGATGGAAAGACAAAAAAATTTAGAACAAGAACAGGCATCAGCACCACATAGCCATAAAAAATTATTAATAATAACAAGTGTTGTGGCTATGTTAGCACTTTTTTTAGGTATTATGATAGCATCTATGTTTACAAAATCATCAGCTCCGGAAACACAAGCAGGTAATAATAATGTTAAACAGAATAAAAATATTACTAGAAAAACCAATAAAAAACGAATTATAAAAGCAATGGAAGTCTATCAAGACCAATTGAAAGAAATACCGGTTGGCCCGTTGATGATTAAATTACCCAGTGGGGTTTTTAAAATGGGTAGTAAGTTACCTTATTCTGATGAACGCCCACAACATGAAGTTAAGTTAGATAAATTTTCTATAAGTAAATACGAAGTTACTTTTGAGGAATATGATTGGTTTGCTGGAGCGACTGGTAGGCAGTTGCCAGATGATAATAACTGGGGACGAGGCAAACGGCCAGTAATTAATATTTCTTGGTATAGTGCAGTGGCATATACTGAGTGGTTAAGTGTGCAAACTGGTTATACTTATCGTTTGCCAAGTGAGAGAGAATGGGAATATGCTGCTTCTGCTAACTCAGAAACTACTTATTGGTGGGGGTATAAATTAGAAAAAAATTATGCTAATTGTGCTATTTGTGCTAGTGAGTGGGATGGTCGGCAAACAGCTCCAGTAGGTAGTTTTAAGGAAAATGGATTTGGTTTACACGATGTTATTGGTAATGTTATGGAATGGACAATTAGTTGTTTTCGTCCTAATTATCAGAATGCTCCTGAGACTGGCAACAGATGGAAATGGAAAAAAGGTAAATGCCTCAAAAGGATAGTACGAAGTAGTTCTTATAAGAGCTATGAAAGAGAGTTGCGTACTACTAAAAGAAATAAATTTAGTCCTAATGAAGTGAATTCTAAAATAGGGTTCAGAGTGGTGCGAGAGGATTGATATTTTTACCTTAAAAAAGCTGGGTTTCGTTAATCATTTAACGTAGGGGGCAATCCTTTATGGTTGCCCCACTGCCATTAAGTTAAGGAAATTGATTGGGGTAACCACAAGGGATTACCCCTACAAATCATCACCTTATCGTATGGGCAATCCTTTATGGTTGCCCTTAACTTTAATGACAGTGATGTGTTCGCCCTCCTTAACTCTGTGTGGGAATAAATATTATGCCTGTTTCTCAAACCGTTTGTGCATGAAAGCATAATACATAACTGGAATAACCACTAACGTTAATACAGTTGAAACAAAAATACCAAAAATCAAAGAAATAGCCAAACCACTAAAAATTGGGTCATCTAAAATAAATAACGCTCCCAACATAGCAGCAGCACCTGTCAAGATAATCGGCTGGGCTCGAACTGCCCCGGACTGAACCACTGCATCTTGAAATGGAACCCCTTCATCAACCAATTGATTAATAAAATCAACTAACAAAATAGAGTTCCTAACAATAATCCCCGCTAACGCAATCATGCCAATCATAGAAGTTGCGGTGAATTGAGCCCCCATTAACGCATGGCCGGGCATAACTCCAATAATTGTCAATGGAATCGGTGCCATAATAATAACTGGAACCAGATAAGAACGGAATTGAGCCACCACTAACAAATAGATTAAAATCATTCCCACCGCATAAGCAATACCCATATCACGGAAAGTTTCATAAGTTATCTGCCATTCACCATCCCATTTTATACTGTAAAGATAAGGACTTTCAGGTTGCTCAACCAAAAATTGTTGTAATTTATATTGCCCTTCAACCACCAAATCTTCCAAAGCAGTATAAATATCAAACATACCATAGAGCGGGCTGTCCAACTCACCTGCCATATCACCGGTTACGTAAACAACTGTTTGTAAATCCTTATGATAAATGGTCTGCTCTCTGGTTGATTCAATAACTTTAACAAATTCAGACAGAGGCACTAACACACCATTTTGACTACGAACTCGTATACTTTTTATAACATCAATATCAGCTTTATCACCAACCGACAACTCTAAACGAATCGGAATGGGATATTTAACATAGGCATCATGTAAAAAACTAACATCATCTCCCTTGAGTACCATATTGATTGTTTTCACAACTTGAGCTTGCGATACACCTAGTTTAGCGGCTTTCTCTTGATCAACCTGCACGATTAATTTAGTTGCTGGAGCTTCAACAGTGCTATCAATATCAACGATATTTTCCGTATTTTTAAATACTTCCTCAATTTGATCAGCAATACGTTGTTGAGCGGCATAGTCTAAACCATAAATTTCTGTGACTAATGGAGCTTGTACTGGCGGACCCGGAGGCACTTCCACCACCTTGACATTAGCTCCCAAACGCTTACCTATTTCTTGCAAAGGTTGGCGTACTGCTCGGGCTATATCATGACTTTTTCGCTCTCTATGGTGCTGATCAATCAGATTAATTTGAATGTCTCCCAAATTAGCCCCTTTACGCAAATAATATTGTCGCACCAATCCGTTAAAGCCAATCGGAGAGGAAATACCAGCATACACTTGGTAATCACTGACTTCTGGGACAGTACTCATATAATTGGCTAATTCACTTAACACCTGAGCAGTTTTTTCAACGCTTGTACCTTCTGGCATATCAACCACAATTTGAAATTCTGATTTATTATCAAAAGGTAACATTTTTAATACTACGTCTTGGGTAAAAACTAGCGAGATTGATGCAACAATCATAGCCAATACTGCCAACACAAGCAACCAACGTAACCAAAACCTGCGTAAGAAAGGTCGTACAAAAATATTAAATAGTTTAAAAGTAAAGGTTTCTTTTGATTCCGAATGGTCTTCTGTATGTCCTTCATTTTGCCTCTTTTCCACAACTCGCCGCAATACTTTATAGGTCAACCAAGGCGTGAATACAAAAGCTATGACTAGAGAAATAATCATGCCGAAACTGGCATTTATCGGAATAGGACTCATATACGGCCCCATTAAACCTGACACAAACGCCATTGGTAACAAAGCAGCAATTACAGTAAAAGTAGCGAGAATAGTTGGGCCACCGACTTCATCGACAGCAATTGGTATCGCTTCAAGGAAATTCTTCTTGCCTAAATGGATATGCCGATGAATATTTTCCACCACCACAATAGCATCATCAACCAAGATACCGATGGAAAAAATCAATGCAAACAATGACACTCGGTTTAAAGTAAAGCCCCAAGCCCATGAAGCAAATAATGTGATTATCAGAGTTATTGAAACAGCGATACCGACAATAATGGCTTCTCGCCAACCAAGAGCAAACAGTACCAATAACACAACAAAACCAGTGGCGAAGGTCAATTTACCTATTAGTTTTTTAGCCTTTGCATCAGCAGTTTCTCCATAGTTACGAGTAACTGTTACATTGACACCATCTGGAACAAACAGGCCACGCATTTTTTCAAATCGTTCAATAACTTGGTTGGCAACTTCTACCGCATTAACACCGGGTTGCTTGGCAATGGCTAACGTAACAGCCGGGAATTCACCCTGCACTTTTATATTTTTGGTAGCACTCTGTGGTCCAGTACCGAACCATACATAGCTTTCCGCTTGATCAGGGCCTAAATTAATCGTGGCAACATCACGCAAATACACTGGGCTATTATTGTGCATACCAACAACTAAGTTAGCAATATCATCAACATTGGAAAGAAAAGTCCCAGTTTGAATCTGCACTTCTTTATTATCTTTAACAAAAGCTCCAGTATCATTGGTGACATTACTTGCAGCTAAAGCTTGGCGTAATTCATCAACCGCTAATCCATAACCAGCTAATAGTATCGGGTCCAGCACAACATGGACAACTCGGTCAGCTCCACCAACAGTATAAATATCTCTAGTTCCTTTAACTTTTTTAAGTTCTGCTTCCAAAGTATGAGCAACATCTTGCAGAGCATAAGTTCCTTGACTTGCATCTTCATTCCATAAAGTCAAAGTAACAATTGGCACATCGTCAATGCCCTTGGGCTTAATCAAAGGTTGAGCAATACCTAAATTACGTGGCAACCAATCAAGATTAGAAAATACCTGATTATACAAACGAATTATTGCCGAATCCCGATCTTCACCAACTTTAAATTCAATGGTTAATATAGATAAACCGGGTTTGGACATAGAATAAACATGCTTAATACCTTCAATTTCGCTAAACTTCTGCTCGGCCGGAGTGCTTAAAATCTGCTCAACTTCAACCGCCGAAGCACCCGGAAAAGCAATAAATACATTAGCAAATGTTACATTTATCTGTGGCTCTTCTTCGCGTGGTGTTATCATAATGGCGAATATGCCCAGTAATAAACCAACTAAAGCCAGCAGTGGCGTTATTTCAGTGATTAAAAATTTCTTTGCAACATTACCAGAAATACCTAAACGTGGTTCTTCTTGCGATGGATTCATAAGTGTTCCTCTGTAGCTAAAATTTTACGCTGTATTTTCAATTCAATAGCAGCTTCTACCGGATTAATCGCAATTCTTTCACCTTCTTTTAAACCAGCCAATATTTCAATCATATCTTTATAAGTTTTACCAAGCCGTATTTGACGCATAGAAATTTTATCCATACCATCAATAATATAAACTGCTCGCACCTCACCACGATAAGCAATACTGCTTGTTGGAACCATCAATCTCTTTTCTTGCCCAACGGTAAACGCAACTTTAGTAGACATGCCGGGATAGACGTTCTTTGCTCGCTGTGGAAAATCAACCCTTATCCTAAAAGTATGAGTTTTGGCATCAGCATATGGAGCAATAGTCAATTTTTTACCTTTAAAATGATGAACTTCTGGGTACATATTCAAAATAATTTGGGCTTTTTTATGCTGGCGGATAGCTGATATTCGGCTTTGCGGAACACTGACAACTGCCCGCATCTTATCAGGAGAAAAACCAGTCATTATCGGTTGCCCAAGCGAGGCAATTTCACCTTCTTGAATATGGCGTTCCAAAACTATTCCAGTATAAGGTGCTTTAACGGCAGTATAGCCAACTCGTTGTTTCACCTGACTAACATCGGCATTGGCAGCAGTTAGCCGAGCTTTGGCAGCATCTAAATCGGCAGCAGTTTTATCCATCATTGCCGCAGAAATAACTTTTTTAGCTCGAAGTTTTTTGATGCGGTTATATTCTTTTTGAGAGGCATTGAGGTAAGCTTTTGCTTCAGCAACTCGTGCTTTAACTTGAGATAGTGAGGCTTTTTGTTCAATACTCTTGAGACGAACTAACACTGCTCCTTTTTTCACGAAGTCATCAACATCAAAATTAACTTCCAAAACTTGCCCTGAGGTTTGAGCAGCTATTGTAGCTTTATCAATCGCTTCAACAACGCCATCGACTATATATTGTCGGTCAATTTGTTGATTGGTGACGATGATAACATCTAACGATGGTTCACTTGCAACGGAATTACTACTTAAAATAACATTAGCAGTAAGAATTAATATTACTAGCCAAGATTTTGATAAATAAAGCATAGTTTTTACCTTTAAGTGGTTGTTAAAATTTTTTAAGACAAGACAGATTTTCAGAATTTATTACAAAATGTCTTTATACTCGACTATCAAGTTTTTATTGTGATAATGAAATCCATTTAACGAAAGTGATAGACGCAAGCATCGCATATCTACCTGCATATTATTTGATTTTTTATAGAGACGCAATGTTTGCATCTCTAATCTCTCAAAAAACTTGATAGTCAAGTTATATTACCATTTTTTTAATTTCTTTTCTTTAACAATACTTCGGACATCAATATTGGATTCGTTTTTCTGGTTTATTTGACTGATTTATATTACTTGACTATCAAGTTTTTAAAAAATTGTATGATGCAGAATGTCAAGGCAGGCATTTCCAACCGAAGGTTCACTGCCATTTGCGTTAAGCAGGGCGAACACATAGGCTTACCCCTACCATATTGAAATATATTGTATTTTTTATGTGCATACCTGCGTATCTACCCTTAACTTAATGGCAGTGAGCAGAAGGATGGGAAAGAATAGAGGAATTTGGCAATGAAAAATTAGAATGGTTACAAAAGTTTAGACCATTTAAGAATGGAATACCGTCACATAACTGTATAAGTTATAGCATTTCCCGATTGGATGGACTACAGTTATGTTAAGCAAGAGTCTGATATTTTTATAGATTTTAATTAATCATTAAGCATTCATAATTAAGAATTGCTATAAGTATTGAAGTAGCTCCGTCCCACCACAACTTAATGTTGAGCTTGTTCAAAATTTCAAGAAACACAGCTCTCTTAAACCATTTCTTCAAATTTAAGCACTCTCACCACAAGGGATAACCCCTACAAATCATCATATAACGTAGAGGCAGGCAATCCTTTATGGTGTCATTTTATGTGGAAATACTTTAACAGGCTAATAACAACATATAAATAATTATATAAGTTTATTTAATTGTTATATCAATACTGTTAGAGCCATTATATACAATTGTTCCATCATCTAAACGATAGCCAAAATAAACATTAAGTACACCAGGAGGCAGAAGTCCACCATACATGTTTACAGACAGATTCTCTGTTAAACTTTCAATTCTGGTAAATGTAACTAAATCAGCCATATCACCTGATTTCCAAAGTTTTGGAAGATTATCACTCCCAACCATATAGAAATATGCGGTATCAATACCAGTTGGTACATAAATAGCTACAACTAAAATATCTGCTGCTTTTCCAACATCAGAACTAGCTACATTTATTATACCTCGAATAAACACAGAATCAGATGCATTTAATTCAGTTTCTTGGACAAAGTCAGTAGCATCGGCAACTTTAGTACCACCACTGAAAGAAGCTGTTGTAGG
The DNA here is from genome assembly GCA_030378105.1 of Candidatus Halobeggiatoa sp. HSG11. Taxonomy (GTDB): domain Bacteria; phylum Pseudomonadota; class Gammaproteobacteria; order Beggiatoales; family Beggiatoaceae; genus DRQV01. The sequence continues at coordinate 11,575 of JAUCGL010000085.1, forward strand.
TACATTTGTTCCAATGGCATACATTGCAACACCTGTTCCTAAATCAGGCAATTCAGGTGGAGGAGTTAAAACAGTTATTGTTGTGGTGCCGGTTACTGTATTGTTGGTATCAAGTGTTGCAGTAACTGTGTAATCACCAGTGGTATCAGTTGGTTCTAAGCGGACTACGGTTTGTCCATCAACATTGGTAACAGAATTTTGCGGAAATATACCTTCATTGGTTACTTCACCGGCCGGGGTTATCATGCTGAAATTAACAGATTGAACATTAGTTATAACGTTACCAAGAGCATCCGTTAATTCAAATACGATATTAGTGGAATTTTCACCAGCAGTAACAAGTTGTCCATTACCAACGATAGCAGTGAGTTGGAATGGAGGGTCTGTAACAACAAGGTTAGTGGTATCGGTTTGTGAAGCATCTGTGGCTAATGTTGCGGTGATGGTGTAATTACCCATCGTAGCACTACCTTTAAAAGATGTGGAAACTTGTCCATTCACATCGGTATCAGCGATAGTTACAGTCATAGCATCATTTTCAGAATTACCCTCAGGGTTAATTAGGTTAAAATTAACTGAAACTCCGGTAACAGGATTACCTTGTTCATCAAAGACTAAAAAAATAATTTCTTCTGATCCAGAACCAGCTGGTACGCTTTGACCAGCTCCATTAGTCACTACAACATTTGCAAATGCTGGTTGTAATAGAGATAACATTCCAAAGACTAATAACAGAACGTAGATTATGTGTACATTATTTGGAGATAAGGGTACGTATTTTATTTTACTATAAGACATAAGTTTTGATTTTATTTAAAATAAATGGATAACAAGTAGATAAGGTCAGATGCAATGTAACTCACTTAATAAATATTAAGTTACAACAACTACTTAACTTAATCTGTAATAATAACTATCTTGATTTTGGTCATTAAGATATAAGTCATTCTGTACTCTTTAAAATTCAACAGGTTTAATTTAAGTGGTGGTCTATCAGCTAATGATGCAGACTAGCCCTTATTAAACTGCTGTCAAGTACTCATATTTTATGACGTAATAATTTTCAAAAATAGTCAAAGTTGAAGACTATAGACATTCATTAAGATACATTCGTGTGAAACCTGCGAGGTTTTGGAAACCCCATAGGTTTTTGTGAAATTATTTATCTGAAAAAGTATATAATAATGGCTATTAAATAAAAATACAACAATAGTGATAACTTCTCAAGTGTTCTCGTTATTAAAAGTATCCAATAATATGAAAACGTGAAAAAATATTAATATAATTGCTGTATTGAATGAACATAAAGCTATTGCTCCATGCAATGTACGAAGGTACTATAGCAATTCTTAATTATGAATACTTAATTAAAATTTATAAAAATATCAAATTCTTGCTTAATATAACTGTGGTCTATCCAATCGGGAAATGCTATATGAATGCTGATTTGCCATTTACCTTTGATGAGGCAGTTGGTTGTATCGGCAAAATAACGGTTTATATTCTAAAACAACGTTGGTATAAATCTGGTATAATAAAATATAAATTTATTGAATATAGGAAGATTTATGAAACTTTCTAACTTATTTTATATTGGTTTATCCATTATATTTGCACATGTTTCCTATGCAGAAGCACCTCATTTAAAACAGGGAATGAAAGTTCAATTTGAACATGTTATGACAATTGGCTCAAAAGGAAGTGGGCCGGGTCAATTTAGCTATGTTGAGGATTTTGCTTGGGATATTGATGGCAATTTACTTGTAACCGATGCCGTCAATTCCAATGTTCAAGTATTCAACAGATTAACTGGAAAATTTATCGTCCAATTCAGTGATGTAGATGATGAACTATTTGAAAAACCAGAAGGTATTGCTGTTGATCCTGAAGGTAATATTTTAGTATCAGATTATGCCATCGGTTATATTAAAAAATTTGATAAACAATACCGTTACTTAAGTAGTTTCAGTGATTTTGGTACTGAGCCGGGAGAAAATATGGAAGCTGAATTTATGGATATTGCATATGGACTCCTTTATATGGCAGATGCTGGTAATAATCGGATAAATGTATTTGACTTGAAAGGTAATTTTAAATTTGATTTTGGTAGTAAAGGCTCCGGGCCAGCTCAAATGAAAAGACCAGAAGCTGCAAAAGTGGATAGTCAAGGCAATATTTGGGTTAGCGATTTAGGCAATAATCGTATTCAACTCTATTCCAAGGATGGTAAATTTTTGCAACAATGGGGTGAAAAGGGCAGTGCCGAAGGTCAGTTTAGGAAACCAACTGGAATTGCTCTTGACCAATACGATAATATTTATGTCGGAGAAGTTCATAATGATAGGGTGCAAGTGTTTGATAAACATTTTAATTTCATTACTATGTGGGGGAAATTCGGTAACAAAATTGGAGAATTTGGCAATATACACGGTATTATTGTTGATGAACGTGGTTACGTCTATGTAGATGATACTGCTAATAATAGAATCCAAGTTTTTAAACCAGTAATCAAATAATATAGCAATTCTTAATTATAATCTATAAAAATATCAGATTCTTGCTTAATATAACTGTGGTCTATCCAATCGGGAAATGCTATATATTCTCATTTTTACGGTAAGATAATTATTATAGCGTTCCCAAGCGGAGTTTAACTGCCATTAAGGGCAGATTAGGGCAGACACACAGGTCTGCCCCTACAGAACATTATATATTTCAATATGGTATGGGTGAACCTATGTGTTCACCCTGCTTAACGCAAATGACTGTGAAGCTCCGCTTGGGAACGATAAAAAACTTGATGGTTAAGTAACATCACTAGGTAATCACATGAAAAACATTGATAAAAAACTCGTAGTCTTTTTGACTATAATGAACTTACTGGTAATCGGTGCGGTTATCTATATTGTATTTCAATTTGAACGCGTGGAACAATCCATCCATGTTATGTCTGATGAAGTGACTGAAACTATGAACATTTTATCTCCTCTTATCAAGAATTTGGAACTTGTTTCAATAAATGTAATTGAAATTGGAGAAGCTGCTAATTTAACCTATATTAGTTTGAAAAAACTCAAAAAACTCCATACTAAATTAATAAAATCCCAAACTGAATTTCAACCAAAATTACTTGAATCTTTACAAAATTGGAATCAAAAAGCCATTACAAATATCCAAACTATTCGAGAGGTGGTGGACAGAGGTAAACGTGTTACTGATGAAAGTGGAGGTAATTTTCGAGCAATTGAACAACAATTGAGAATCTTTCAAAATATTTTCACTGTTGATAAACTTATTAATTTTATTAAAACTCAAATTTTTGTTACTTTAGCATTACTTATTGTCATAAGTTTATTCACTTCATTAATTATTTCTAGGTTATTAAAACAATCCCAGTTAGCAATTAAACAAGCAAAACTTGTCGCAAATCAAAGATGGGTTCAATCTAAATTAACTGAATTATATGATAATATTCGAGGTGAATTAAATCATACTACACTGGCCCAACGAATAATAGATTATTTAACACCATGCTTAAACGCACTTGTTGGAGCAATTTATAACAATGACAATGGTACTCTTAAATTGAATGCTGGTTATGCTTACCCAACACAACCAAATGAAACCAATCAGTTTCTGTTTGGGCAAGGTTTAATTGGGCAAGCCGCCAAAGAGCAAAAAAGTATTTTAGTTAGCGAAATTCCAGATAACTGTATCAAAATCAATTCGGCACTGGGCGAAATGAAACCAAATCATATGTTAGTTACACCATTTATGCTTGATGGTCATGTCAAAGGAGTGATTGAGTTGGGCTTATTTCGACCATTATCAGAAAATCAAACATTATTATTACAGCAAGCAGCAGAACGTATTGCAATCAGTTTTAAATCGGCTGAATATCGTAATCAAATGCGAATATTATTGAAAGAATCGCAAGCTCAATCGGAAGAACTACAGCAACAACAAAAAATACTTGAGCAACAGCAGCAGGAGCTTGAACAAAATAATAGTCAATTAGAAACGTTTGCTCGCACAGTTGCTCACGATCTAAAAAATCCTCTGAACACTGTCATTGGTTATTCTGATGAGTTGGTAGAAATATGCACGGAAGATAATTTGTTAGATGCTGAATTAATGTCACAACTTGTTTTCGTTGCTAAAGCTGGCCATAAGATGGAAGAAATTATTAATGCTTTATTGTTGTTAGCAAAAACTTCTAAAGGTGGAAATATAGATACTCAGCCACTTGATATGCCTAGCATTATTGCTCAAGCACAAGAGCGGCTTATTTATATGATAAAGGGTTGTCAAGCTGAAATAAGTATTGCAAAGAATTTTCCGGTTGTTTTGGGTTATGCTCCTTGGGTGGAAGAAGTCTGGGCAAATTATATCAGCAATGGTATAAAGTACGGTGGATTGCCTCCTAAATTAGAATTGGGGGCAGATGTACAAGATGATAACATGATACGGTTTTGGGTGCGTGATAATGGCCCCGGATTATCCAAAGAAAACCTAGCCAAGTTATTTACAGCTTTCACTCGTCTACATCAAAATAATGCGGAAGGGCATGGACTTGGTTTATCTATCGTGCAGCAAATTATAGAAAAATTGAACGGGAAAATTGGTGCAGAAAGCATAATGGGGCAAGGTAGTACATTTTATTTTACTTTGCCTAAGCTATGAAAGATGACAAATATCTTTAACTAATTTTTATTATACTCGACTATCAAGTTTTCAAAAAGTTGTTTGACGCAGAGCGTCAAGGCAGGCATTCCCAACCGGAGGTCTCATCGTTATACAGTAAGTTCCAAGCAACAAATGTAGGGTGGATAGAATGAAATGAAATCCACCATTTTGAAGGTTCGGTGGGTTTCCACTTCGTTTCTACCCACCCTACATAATATATTTTCTCGTTCCCAACCTCCGGTTCACTCCATTAAGTTAAGGGCAACCATAAAGGATTGCCCCTACGACAAGATAATGATTTGTAGTGGTAATCCCTTGCCCCAATCAATCTCCTTAATTTAATAGCAGTGAACCTCCTGTTGGGAATGCCTGTCTTGACGCTCTTGCGTCATACAACTTTTTGAAAACTTGATAGTCGAATGATATTACGCAGAAAGCTTTTATATTCCACCAATTCTATTGGTGGCTATTCATATTCAATCTTTTTAGGATTTGCAACAACCCCAACGGGGTGAAACGTGAATAGCCATAGGTGAAACCTATGGAACTAAAAAGTTTGTATTCCATTTTTTTACTAGAAAAAACATTATTTCAGGAAACTCATGAAAAAATTACTTATTATCAGCTATTCAATTATTATTGTAGGAATTATTATTTTGGGCATTTTTGGTATTTTACTGAATCAAAATAATAATGACTTATTTAAAAAACAAGAACAACGTTACCAGTCGCATTTACTTGCAAGTCAACTGAGACAAAGCTCGGATGATTTGACACGAATGGCAAGAACTTATGTGATAACTGGGGATGAAAAATATGAAAAAATCTATTGGGATATTCTGGCAATTCGTAATGGAGAAAAACAGCGTCCAGAAAATTATGATCGGATTTATTGGGATTTAGTACTGAATTATGGTGATAAAATTCGACCAGATGGTGAAGCTATTCCACTACAAACTTTGATGCAACAAGCTGGATTTACCAAAGCAGAGTTTGCAAAATTACAAATTGCTCAAAATAATTCCGATAATTTAGTTAAAGCTGAAACTATTGCAATGAATGCGATAAAAGGTCTATATGATGATGGTAATGGTAATTATCTTAAACAAGAAGAACCAAATTATGAAATGGCTAGAAAAATTATGCATGATGCTGATTATCATAAATATAAAGCTAAAATTATGCAGCCGATAGATGAATTTTTACAGCTATTAGATGAACGTACAAGAAAAGATATAGTTGAAAATGCAAAAATATCTAATTCACTGATAATAGAGATAGAAATTTTAGTTGGTTTGTTAATATTTATCTCCTTAATAACTTCAATTTTTATAACAAAACATATACTTAAACAAGTTGGCGGTGAACCAGCTGAAATTGCTAAAATCACTGAACAGGTAGCGGCTGGAAATCTTGATATTCAAACTAGAACAGCTACTGGAATTTATTCTGCTATTCAATTGATGATTGAAAATCTTAAAGCAATTAATTATGAAAAAGAACAGCAAGATTGGATCAAAAATGGTCAAACTCAGTTAAATGAACTGATAACTGGGGAACAAAATGTTGTCATTTTAACAAAAAATATAATTACTTTTTTATGTGAGTATGTTAACTCTCAAGTTGGGTTATTTTATTTGCTTAAAAAAGATGAATCAAAACCCTATTTACAGATCATTTCCAGTTACGCTTATATTGAAAACAATGAACGCCCAAATAAATATTTACTTGGCGAAGGTTTAGTGGGACAAGTGGCTCTTAACAAGAAAATTTTAGCTTTTAATCAAACTGCCGAAGAATGTCCGGCTATTATCCGTTCTGGTTTAGCCAATGCCATGCCTTATCATTTACTATTGCTACCGTGTTTATACGAAAATTCAGTTAAAGGAATCATTGAAATAGGAACCTCTAAAAAACTATCAGATATACAACGCAATTTTTTAGAGCAAGTCGTATCAAACATTGCCATAGCGATTAACACTGCCAACTCACGGACTCAGATGCAAGCTTTACTTAAACAAAGCCAGCAACAATCCGAAGAATTGCAAGTTAAACAAAGAGAAATGTTGGAAACTAACGAAGAATTGCAGAATCAGTCTGAAGAACTACAAACTCAGCAAGAAGAGCTAAGAGAATCTAATGAAGCTCTGGAAGAACGGACTCAAGATTTAGAACAGCAAAAAGTAGCAATTCAGGATAAAAATCAGATTTTGGAAACTACCAAACTTAAGATGGAAAAAGCCCAAAAAGCAATTGCGTTAAAAGCCGAAGAATTAGAATTGGCCAGTAAATATAAGTCTGAGTTTTTGGCCAATATGTCACACGAATTACGCACTCCTTTGAATAGTTTGCTTATTTTGTCGCAATTATTGACAGAAAATAAAACTGGTAACTTAGATTCCAAACAAGTGGAATATGCCCAAACTATCAACAGTGCTGGTAATGATTTGCTTACTTTAATCAATGATATTTTAGACTTGTCCAAAGTAGAAGCAGGCAAAATTGAAGTGCAGTGGGAAACTATATCCTTAAACACTTTACTTACTTCCATTGAGAGAAAATTTACTGCAATTGCGAATGATAAGGGAGTTAAATTTACCATTAAGATTGCCGATGATATTGCTCCAAATTTATTGACTGATGGTCAACGTGTTAAACAAATAATCAATAACTTATTATCCAATGCTCTGAAATTTACCAGTGAAGGTGAAGTTAAATTAATAGTACAGCATCCAATTGAATTTCCAGCTAATATAGATAATTTGGAACTATCTAAGACTATTGCAATCAGTGTTATTGACAGCGGCATTGGCATCCCTCAAGACAAGCAACAAAGCATATTTGAAGCTTTTCAACAAGCTGATGGTTCAACCAGTCGAAGTTACGGCGGTACTGGTTTAGGTTTATCTATTTCTAGACAATTAGCCCGTTTGTTGGGCGGAGAATTAACTTTGGTAAGTGAACCTGAAAAAGGTAGTACGTTTACTTTATACCTACCAATCAAGAAATTATCTGCAACTAAATTGGTGGAAAAACCATTTGTCCAAATAGATTCACCGGCAGAACCACCTTTATTAACACAAGAATATCAATCTCCTAAAGAGATTTTACAATCTGATGATAGAGATAATTTATCGTCTAATGACAAAACTATTTTAGTGGTAGAAGATGATCGTAAATTTTCTAATATACTTAAAGACTTATCTAAAGATAAGGGATTTAAATGTTTATTGGCAGAAGATGGTTTAACTGGTCTTGAATTAGCAGAAAAACATAAGCCGAATGTAATTATTTTGGATATAACTTTACCCAAAATGGATGGTTTAACTGTGATGCGAAAGTTAAAAGATAAGCTTAGTACTCGTCATATTCCGGTGCATTTTGTTTCTGCTGCTGACCAAAGCATGGATGCTAAAAAATTGGGGGCAATTGGTTATTTGATTAAACCAGCAAACATAGAAAAGTTGAATGAAATTTTCCAAAAAATTGAAACTTTTCTTGCTAAAACCATGAAGAAATTATTGGTTATTGCTGATAATGAAGCAAATCAACAAAAAATCATGAACTTAGTAGCAAATGATGATTTGCAAATTGAAATATCTTTTACTTGTGAAGATGCCTGTAAAAAACTGTTAGAAATAACCTATGATTGTGTTATTTTAGATATAAATATTGAACAAAATACTGGTAGTGAGTTACTGAAAAAGATGTATCAAGAGAAAGTTCCATTTTGTAAAATTCCTATTGTTATCTATGCTGATCGAGATTTAACCGAAGAAGAACAAGCGTTATTATTGCAATGTTCGAAAGAATTCCCTATCAAATCCGCAGGTTCACCAGAAAATTTGGTTGATGAAGCCAATTTATTTTTACATCAAATAGCAGCTAACTTGCCTGATGATAAACGTAAAATGTTACATATGGTGCATGACAAAAAAACTGTTTTAAAACATAAGAAAGTTTTGGTTGTTGATGATGATGAACGTAATATTTTTGCTCTGGCGACTATTTTGGAAAATAATGATGCAGAGGTTGTCTGTGCAGTTAATGGTAAAGAGAGTTTGGAACTTTTGGAATCCAATCCAGACATCGCAATAGTTTTGATGGATATTATGATGCCGGAAATGGATGGTTATGAAGCCATGCGAGAGATTCGCAAACAACCTAAATACCGTAATTTACCTATCATAGCTCTAACCGCTAAAGCCATGAAAAACGACAGGAATCAATGTATTGAAGCTGGAGCAAATGATTATTTGACCAAACCAGTTGATACAGATAAACTGTTGTCGTTGATGCGAGTGTGGTTGTATAGATGATGTTCTAAATTATAATAATTCTGTTAATTAATTTGGGTAGTCCTATAGAAAGTAGTGATAGCTTCAAAAAACCTACTAGGTTTCAAAAACCTAGTAGGTTTAACACTACATATTACAGGACTACCATTAATTTGATTCCATAGGTTTCACTTATATAGGACTTACGCATTGACAAAACATTCATTTTATGAATTTGTTAAGATACAAATAGTTATAAAAAATTATATCATTTGTATAATTTGCATATAAACTATATTTATATAGTTCTGTCATTCCCGTGAAAACGGGAATCTAGGAATCTTTGAGATC
>JAUCGL010000086.1 GCA_030378105.1 Candidatus Halobeggiatoa sp. HSG11
AACATTATACCCCTGCTATGAAAATGGGTTTAACTCATAAACAACTTAATTGGAGATTTTTGTTGACTGTCCCTATACCTGTAAAATATTGATTTAATTAGAACTGCATTGGTCTGTAGGGACTATCCCAAATTAGCTTCATCCAAATTAGCACCTTCAAAATTAGCCCATGCTAAGTTAGCACCTTCAAAATTAGCACCTTCTAAGTCAGCACCACATAAATTTGCATACCTATTATCTTTATAATCTTTCTCTTCAAGACCACCTTTTTCTTCATATAATTCCTCATGTTGTTTAAGAATTTCCTTTAATTGCTCAGGAGCTATTTTTTTTCCTTTATAGGGACCTTCACATCCAGAAGCTATATCATCAGCAAGAACAGGAAAAGCAAAACAAATACAACAACACAATACAAAATATTTCCAATTTTTCATTATCCTACCTTATTTTAGTTAATTTAATAATCAAAAGGCCGTCCAAACTGAGTGGCAAACCACAACGCAACCAAGTAAATTCCCAATAATGATTGAACAGTACAGATAGATTTTATCCAAGCATTCGGAGTTTCTAAGTGATATTCCCGCTTTTGCAATTTCTTCATCCAAGTACCGAAATCAAGTCCTTTCCAACCTATTTTAAATGCAGAATTCAGACTAATATGCAAGGCTAAACGGATTAATTTAAGTTCTGAATACCACCAACTTTGTTTTGGGTTCTTCAACTGAATTGTATAGTAAAAATAAGGAAGTTTGATTGTAGTGGTTAAATTTTTTCTCTTAGTTGTTAGTAATATTGGTTCCCATGCAACTTTAACTTGCATTCCTAATTTTAATCCAACCCAATAGAAAAAACTGAATATAAAAATAGAGAAAATTAATATAGTTAAAGCAAATTGTGGTTTATAACCATATTTACTTGGAAATTCAAATAAGACTAAATTAGCAATTGCTCCTATTTTGTCCCAGCCCCATTCTTTCGTCATGTCTGCTTTGCGTTGTTCTTTCTTCATCATATACGTTAAAAGACGTTCCATATGCCGTATACCTAATTTTTTATAATCAGCAAGAAGTTTCTGTATAACCGGAGCTCCATATTCAGGGTTATAATAATTGGAATGTAATAAATTTTTTGTGGTAGAAAAGCTGATTGGATCAGGATAACTATTACTTTTAGGGAAAAAATCAGCCTTATCTAAATTAACTCCCAAAAAGTAACTATTTTTTAAAATTGCATTTTTAAGGTTAGCCTTTGTTAAATTTGCATATGATAAGTTTGTATTAGTTAGATTAGCTCCGAGCAAGTTAGTATTTATCAAAATAGCTTCTTCCAAATTAGCTTCTTCCAAATTAGCTCTCTTAAAATTAGCTCCCTCAAAATTGGATTTTTTTAAATTAGCTGTTTTCAAATTAGCTGAATTCAAATTAGCTTTTTTTAATTCAGCTAACGGCAATTTAGCTCCTTCCAAATTAGCTCCTGCTAAATAAGCTCCCTCCAAATTAGCTTTTATCAAAAATGCTCCTTTCAAATTGGCTAGTTGCAAATTAGCTCCTTTCAAATTAGCTTCATACAAATCAGCTTTTTTTAATTCAGCTGATGACAAATAAGCTCCTTCCAAATTAGCTTCATCCAAATTAGCACCTTCAAAATAAACACGTTCTAAGTTAGCTCCTTTCAAATCGGCTCCTTTTAAGTTAGCACCACATAAATTTGCATACCTATTATCTTTAGTATATTCCTTTGTAATATAATTTTTTTCTTCAAGTAGTTCCTTATGTTGTTTAAGAATTTCCTTTAATTGTTCAGGAGCTATTTTTTTCCCTTTATAAGGACCTTCACATTCAGAAGCTATATCATCAGCAAGAACAGGAAAAGCAAAACAAATACAACAACACAATACAAAATATTTCCAAATTTTCATTATCCTACCTCAGTTAATTATTGAACATAGGATGCGTCCCACGCATAATTATCAATACGTAGATACAACACCCTACCTAAAATCTACTCAGCCTCAGTTGGCTTAAACGCCGTCTTCAACTGCTGCTGAATATTAGGCGGCACCGGCTCATGATGACTATACTCCATCGTATAAAAACCCTGCCCACCAGTTGCAGACTTAAGCTCAGTTGGATAATTACTCAACTCACTCAATGGCACCTCAGCTTGCACACAAATCATATTTGGAGGCCGCACATCACTACCCTGAATCCGACCACGCTTACTTGCCAAATCACCATTTATCGTCCCCATAAACTCATCTGGAGTCGTTATCTCAGCCTTAACAATTGGCTCCAACACCAAAGGTTTAGCCTTATTCACCGCATCCAAGAAAGCCTTCTTACCAGCCGCCACAAACGCAATTTCCTTAGAATCAACCGGATGATACTTGCCATCATAAACCGTCACCTTAACATCCTGCATCGGATAACCAGCCACAGCTCCATTTTCCAAAACTTGCAACACACCTTTTTCCACTGCCGGAATATAAACTGCTGGAATAACACCACCCACAATAGCATTCACAAACTCAAATCCAGCTCCACGTTCCAACGGCTCAACCTTCAAAAATACCTCTCCAAACTGACCAGCTCCACCACTTTGCTTCTTATGCCGATGATGACCTTCCGCATGTTTACTTATTGTTTCCCGATAAGGAATTTTTGGTGGCTGCGTATCAACTTCAACGCCATATTGCTTACTCATCCGCTCCAACATAACTCGCAAATGCAACTCACCTAAACCACGCAATACCGTTTGATTTAAAGAAGAATCATGGTTTAATAACAAACAAGGGTCTTCCGAAACTAACTTTTGTAACGTTGTCCCTATTTTTTGCTCATCACCTTGCCGCTTAGTCTTAACCGCCAAACCATACATTGGCTCAGGGAAAACCAAAGTTTTCAAATGTAAATGCTCTTCATGTGCATCATGCAATACTGCATCAAAGTGCATTTCCTCAACTTTAGCCACCGCACAAATATCACCAGGTATCCCTTTACTAATTTCATTATGCTGTTTACCTTGAATTTTTAGTAAATGGGCGATTTTGAATGGTTTACGAGCATCACCAATATAAAGCTGAGTATCTTTATTAACCGTGCCTTGATGAATGCGGAACATTGCTAATTTGCCTACAAATGGATCGGCAGTTACTTTAAATACATGGGCAATAACATCTTTATCTGGATTGGGAATGGTATCGACTGGAGTTTCTTCTTCACCCTGTAAAAATTCTGGTGGATTGCTTTCCAACGGACTTGGCATTAAGCGAGTTGCAATTTCTAATAATTCGGGAATTCCAGCTCCAGTTTGAGCGGAGACAAAACAGATGGGGATTAAATGACCTTCACGGAGAGCTTTTTCAAATGGTTCATGCAGTTGTTCTGGAGATAATTCATCGCCCTGTTCTAAATATACCTCCATCAATTCTTCATCAACTTCAACCACCTGATCAATTATTTCGGTATGGGCATCTGCAACCGAGCCTAAATCTGAATCCCCGCTCGGGTTAAAGAAGCAATCAACTACTTTGGTTCCTCCTTCAGCCGGTAGATTCAATGGTAAACATTCGCTACCAAAATTTTCTTTAATATTTTCTACCAGAGTTGGCAAGTCAATATCCGCAGCATCAATTTTATTGATAATAATCATACGGCATTGTTTGCGATCCCCAGACCATTCCAGCATCCGACTAGTAAGCATCTCAATACCAGCTACTGCATTAACAACCACTGCTGCTGTCTCAACTGCTGGCAACACACTTAAAGATTGTCCCATAAAATCTGGATATCCGGGAGTATCAATAATGTTGATATGCTTACCTTCATGGTCAAGACTCACTATTGCGGCACTCAGTGAATGTTGATGTTCCTTTTCTAATTGATCAAAATCACAAACAGTATTACCATTTTCAACCTTACCAGCACTTGCTATTGCACCAGCTTGTAATAATAATGCTTCAGCCAAAGTTGTTTTACCAGCATTAGTTTGACCAACAAGAGCAATATTACAAATATTTTCAGTTGTATAGTGGGGCATATATCTCTTACCTTTTATAGTTGTTGCTTATAGCATAAAGTTTTATATCAGTGATTACATAAATAAAAGCATAGAAAAATAGAATCATCATAATATCAAATTACCGCATAGATTCATAGTAATTACTTACTTCTCCAAGTCCACTGCATTAAAACTTGTATAAAAGTAAAAAGTTATGGGTTGCTTATAGGTGTTTGTGATAATTTTAAATAATTGATTTAACGTATATTTAATACATGAAATATAAATGATAACATCATATATCAAAATTATGAAGATAGATGACGCTCCATTTATCCACGAAATATATTGTGTTTTGTAGGGGCAGTCTGCGATTAACTTAATGGCAGTGAAGCTGCAACTCGGAAAAAGTTATAAAAAGAGGACTATACTTAGCACGGATAAGAACTAGACTTTTTTAGGTACGATTTTTGAGTTAATAATATGAATTTCAATGGCTCTGAAATACCCCCAAAATGATAAGAATAGAATTCATCTCGTAGGGTGGATAGGAGCGAAGCGTAAATCCACCAAAAGCAACTAAATGCCTGTCATTAAGTTAAGGGCAGACACGCACAGGTCTGTCCCTACGATATATCACATATGCAAAAGGGTTGTAGGGGCGAATCTATATATTCGTCCTCCTTAACTTATAGTTGGTTGTGGTGGATTTACGCTTCGCTCCTATCCACCCTACGGTTTTTATTTTTTCTCTCTCGTTCGTTCCCAACCTAGAGGTCTCATCGTTATACGTAAGTCCCAAGCCACAAATGTAGGGTGGATAACCGAAGCGTCATCCACCTGTTATATGTGGTTTGGTGTATGACGCTACCGCTTATACACCCTACAATAAAATCAAGTGTATAACGATGAGACCTAGAGGTTGGGAACGAGTTATTCAGACAATAAAAATATCCATTCTACAAAGCCTTCCGATATTCCAACAAAGGCTCAAAAAACTGTTGAGCTAATTGCATAAACTGTTCATTTTCCAGTGGATGCGTCTCAGTTCCAAAACATAATTGATAATAATCATCCTTAACTTCACCAGTAACAAAATCATTACCTTGCCAAGTATCAATAGCCTTGTACAAAGCCATATTTTCACCTTTAGGCAAACTCTCCATAAAACACAAAGAAGTCTGCGGAAAAAATAACAATGGCTCCATCAAACCCTGCCAATAATAATCCTGCACCAAACTTTGCAAAATTTCCTTACTATCCGGCACTGGCAAAAATTTCCAAGCTTCATTAGCTCCTATAATAACGCTCTGGCGTGGCAAATCAGGTAAACTATTAAGAATCAAATGGTGAATCCAAATTTGCACAAAATCCTTAGCTTTAAGTTTAGCATACCGATAATGAATTAAATTATCCTGCCACAAACGCCCCAAATTACCAGTTATAGTTATCTCTCCAACTGCCAATTTCTTTAAATTAACCGACTCTCTTTTAGGTTGCTGAACAACTTGGCTAACCTGTTGTACAAAAGACTTAATTTCACCAATCATTTTATCATAAACATAATCACCCACCTGTCCATGCGGCAACAAACCACTGGCTTTAACAATAGCATGATGTTCTTGTAAATCAATACCTTCCAAACTCTTCTCTATCAAAGTCTGATTGAGACCATAACGCTCTAAACCAGATACTTCAAATGGTTCATTATTATCAAAAGCTGCGGCAGAATTGCGTAATTCTATCCCCAATCTCTGTCTTAATAAAAAAGCAGTTGGATTATTAAAAAACTTAATTAAATTCGTTAGTTCTATAGTTTTATATTCTGGTTCTGGAGTGGCTAATGGAGTAGCAATAAAAGACCTGCTTTCCTGTCGCTCTTGCCGTAAAGCATCACTGGCCACACAATATTCATTGGAATAACTGAATAAATCAGAAGTTTGATTGAAATAATGCGGACTGAAAGCTTGCAATGGATGCTCAATTACTTTAAAAATTTCTTCCTCAATATTGATATAATCCAATAATTCGCTTACTAATATTGACGGTGGAATAATAGTATTATCATGGATGCTTTGGCCAACATAACTTATGTAAAAATACTCTCTAGCAGATAATAAAGATTCTAAAAATAAATAGCGATCATTCTGTCGCCGGGAGCGGTCGCCACGTTTTGGATGCCTGATGATAAGGTCAAAATTAAGCAGTTTATTGGGACGTGGAAAGCTTTGATCGTTCATGCCCAACAGACAGACAACTTTAAACGGAATACTACGACTGTGGTGCATAGCGGAAAATGATACTCGGCCAGTTAAAAAACTACTACTCTGCTCTTCCTGACTCAAAGGTATTTGTAAACATTCAAAAATCACTGCATAACTAACTGGAGTGGTAAAATCTTGGCTATTGGTAACTAAGTTATTCAAAATTTTACGAATTTCTTGCGAATTATCATCTATCAAAAAATCTTCCAACAGGTCATTAAACAGTTGCGTCCATTCTAATATTGTATGTGGGTGTCGCATCCTCTGCACATAGGAATACAGTTTCTTAACAAAGCTGATTAACCTACCTAAAATCAAGCTATCACTACCTTCAATCCCGTCATATGGCAAAATTCCCTGAAACATTTCCGTTGGCAACGCATAACCTAACAGCAATCTGTTTAATCCCAGCAACCAAGTATTTTCTTCAAAATCAGGTAGATTCATTCGGGCTTTGTCAGTTTTATCCATACCCCAACGGATTGCTACTTGATTTATCCAATGTCGAATTAATTCTAAATCTTGTTCAGTGAATTCAAATCGTTGCTGGACAATTTTAGATTCCAAAATATTCAACACTTCGCCAACAGTAAAGCGACCTTTAGTTAATTCCAAAATCGCAAAAAAAGTATCAATTAAGCTATTTTCATCTCGTAAATTACGATCCGCAATAGTAAATGGAATCTGTTTATTTTTATCAGGAATAGTATCAAATACCGCTTCAATAAACGGTGCATAGGTTTCAATATCCGACACCATCACCAATATATCTTTCGGCAACAAGTCTGGATGGTCGGCAAATAAAGCCAATAGTTGGTCGTGGAGAACTTCAATTTCTCGTAACGGACTGTGGCAATTATGAATTTGAATGGATTTATCAACTGTAGAATATTCCGTTTCGGTCAAATTTAAAATATCAGTTTGGATACCATGCAGCAAAGAATCTTGGCCGGGTTCAATAAAATATTCATGGCCAGTATGTTGGTATTCATTGAACATGTCAATGAAATTACGGCCTATTTTGCCCATTGAAGCTAACAGAGTATTGCCTTTTTCCAAATATTCCGCATTGCTATGAGCTATCTCGCTATCTGTAACAATATCGCCCCAATATTCTTGGCAGGGATTCATAACAAAAATATGCACATCAATAACTTGTCCAAGTTGAGCTAATACTTCTAAATGGAATGCTGGCAATACCGAAATACCAAACACTGTCAAACGTTGGCAGCGAAATTTGCTGGTTGCTAATTTCTCGAAAAATTCTAGCCGTAATTTGGCTCGGTGGCGGTCGCCATTGCGTACTGTGAGTTCTTGCCATAATATTGCTTGCCAGTCGGCTTGGGGATCGGATAGAGGTTGTTTGCCGGCTTCCCAATCAAATAACCAGTCAGGCCGATAAACTGTATATTGGTCAAAGACATCGGAAATTCGCCAAGCCAATTGAAAGCTTTTGATTGCTTGGTCATCGGATTGTAAGTAGTTGTTTAATTCCTGAAATTCGGGTCTATCAATGAATTCGGGTAGTATGTCCATTAACTTCCATACCATAATTTCCCGTTCAAAACTGGATACATTGGTGTCAGTTCGTAAAACTTCTTTAAATACATGCCATAACATAGTATCTGGTCGCATGAAACGACTGTTAGCCCATACACCTAAATGTTGGGCGAGTAACATTGATAGCCATTTTTCCATGCCTTTATCTTGTACCACGATAAGTTCTTTTTCTAAAGGTGGCAACGGTGAACTAAGGATAAGTTTGGCTAGAGCGTGGATCAGGTGTTCGAGGCGGTTGCTGGTGTGAATGTGGAGCATAATTTTTAGTAATTAAGTTAAACTAACGTTTATTTGTAAGCTAGGATAATTTATGGGATCGTTTGATTATAAGTTGAATTTATTTTTTCAGAAAAGAACTAAATTTTGAGAATTATTTTTAGCTGTATAAATTTGTTTTTTTTTATATGGTTCTTCAATATTTTCTATATCTTGTTGGTTCCATTCTTTAGAATAAGAATTTTTTAATATTTCTGAAATAAATTTACAGATAGGTAATTCTTTTGATTTTTTATGTTTTTGTATAAATTTATAGGCAGATAATGGCTTTCCATCATTTGTATTTACTTCATACTTATTTTTTGATTCAAAATCGTATACAGAAACAAGTCTATGTACAATATTATCATTGTCTATTCCATTTTCAATTTCTGTCCAAATTTCTTCATTTAATTTCCAACTACTAAGTTTTTTAGGTTCTCCATCTTTCTTATACTTAACTTGGCCAGTTCCTCTATTTTCATAAACATATCTGGTATCACTATCATGAATAATAGTATATGGAATCTTAAAATGATTTAAAATTCTTTGAAAAAAAGGGATATTTGTTTTTGAACCTGAATTTAGCACAAAAATTTCATGTTCAGAACCGTATTCTTGTAACAGTTCTCTACAAATAATAGCTTCAGTATCTCCTTCAACAATAATAACATTATCAGCATAAAATACCTGACATACATCAGGATTAAAACGATTTACCATTTGTATATAATTTTTATTTTCTTGACTACCAAAAATATCATAGCCTACTTGATAAGTTTCCGTTGTTTCATCTGTAGGATTTTTTACTAAACGGATAATAGAGGAATGAGGTTTTGATATATCAATTAATTGAGGATTATGAGTACAACATAAAATCTGAAAAGGGCTGTTTTCAGCAAGACGATATAATTCTTCTCTTAATAATTTAATGGTTGTTGGATGTAGATATAACTCAGGTTCTTCAAATAGAAGTAAATATTCTTTTTTATTTGTTTCTTGCACTTCATTTTTCATAAAAGTCAAGAAATTAAAAAGAGCTTGTCTAACAATACCATGTCCATGTTGAGCAAATGTTTCTTTTCTTTCTGTTCCTTGTTTTAAAACATCTATAGAATGATTAGTTTTAAATGCTTTTAAAATATCAATTCCTTTGTCTTCATCT
Organism: Candidatus Halobeggiatoa sp. HSG11; assembly: GCA_030378105.1. Lineage (GTDB taxonomy): Bacteria > Pseudomonadota > Gammaproteobacteria > Beggiatoales > Beggiatoaceae > DRQV01. The sequence continues at coordinate 9,244 of JAUCGL010000086.1, forward strand.
CGTATGGAAATTTTCAATTCAAGTGCAGGAAAAATCTTTTGAAATGAAGCATTAATATTAGAATTATATTCATCTACTTCTGCTGATGAAGTAATACAATGTTGAATATCCCGTATTGCATTGATTGCAGCATCATATTCTTTTTTATGTGAAGCTTCTAATTCTTTTAAATGTTTTCTTTCTAAAATTAAATTTACTTGTTTTTCAAGATTTTCTGTTGTTTCAATTGCATTTATAAATATTGGTGTTGGCGTATATTTTGAAAATATTTGATTTAGTCCACCAAATCCACCCTTTTCAAATTTTCCAGATTCGTTTTTTGTACGCTTGGAAAAAGGTTTTCCTTCTTTCTCCCATTTTTTTTCAATAGTAATCAATCCTGTTTCTTTTTGTACCCACTTATTTACCCAATCAGGCTCTTTACTTAATTCTTTATCATTTTCATCTTCAGGTTCTTTTAAAAAATCACCTTCTATAATAATTGGGTTATTTGTATCATAATCAAAAAAATCTTGTTTAGAAGCTGTTTGTTTTGGATTAATGAAAAATTCATAAGCTTTTAAAGTTGAAGATTTTCCAACATTATTTTGACCAACAAGGATAATTACATCAATATCTTTAAATTTGATGATATTTTTTGAACCACCAAGTGATCTAAAGTTAGTAATTCTGAGTTCTACTAGTTTCATATTGGTTTTACTCTGTGTCGTATAAACAGCTATTATACTTTAAATACGAGTAGATTCAACTTTATTTGGATATATATGCTCAACATCATAAAGCCTAACAACTTTACCTAATTTAGCCTGTAAAATACCGTTAAACAAAGCTTCTAAGCTGATTTTATGATGAAAACGAACTATGTTGTAATTTCTAGTTAAATATTTCTCTCGTTGTGCTTCTTCAATTGGGTCATAATTTTGATGATTATCATAACCGTTGCATTCTAAAACTAACATTAAATCTTTGACAAAAAAATCAACTCGATACTTGCCAATAGTACAGTTATGCTGAAACCTGTTGCCATTCAATTTCACCTTTGGTATTTGGTTTAACAATGGTTCCAATATTTCCGAAAGCTTGCTTTTTTAATTCAATTCCAATAACCGAATCCATGCCCAAAGCTATTTTACTAACATCTTCCAAACTGTAACCATTCATCCGAGTGGCTGTGCCGCCATTGGCTTTGATGGTTTGGTAGTCGAGTTTGATTGGTTGGATGTCATCTTGGCGTTTTTTGAGGAAGCTGTTGAGAGTGCTTGCTGGAATATCAAGAAAATTGATGATGTCTTTCTTGGTGGCTATTTCATTTTCAAAGGAACAGGTGAAGCCGAATTGTTTAACAAGTTCAACGTAGTTTTGTTGGGCTGCTTGTTGGATGTTTGTGGATAGGCCACAGGCTTGTTTTATGGAAATTTCCAAAGCCGTTATAACAAGTGCTTTTAACAAAATAACACTTCTTTCTCCAATATGGCGTTGGTTTTCACGTAACTTACGATGGACAAATGCCATTGAATAAGCAAAAATCAATGTTTCAATTGTTTTAGTATCATAAACTGTTATATTCACACCTTTGTGAGGACTATTTTCAGCCATCACTTCTACTAAGTTAGTCTTCAATGGTAAATCGTTATCAATAAATGGTTTAAGTGTTTTTAAAGGCCATTTAGTCTTCAATCGATTAAGTGCCATTTGGTTCATTCCCAACAAATCGGCAGTTCCACGTTCACTCATAACTGCTGTGCCATCATTAAGCACATAGCCATCACAGATAATGCCGGGAATAAGTTCAACTTTACCGTAGTTAATTGCCTTTGTCATAGGTTTTATCCTTATGGTTAAGATTTTAAATATTCTATCAATAACCTATGAGTTAAGCAAGTTGATTTTTAGGAAAGAAAATGTGCTCAATTAATATAACTAATAAAATTGGTGAAATATAGCAAAAATACAATAAACCTGTTATATATTATAGTTAAAACCTGTGCCATTTGTTAAATATTGGCCAAAAACAAATTTATAGGTTAAAATAATGGTATAAAAAAACTTACACTTAAACATCTCCCAAGGAAGCTTAAATTAAGTTCAAAAGATATTTCAACCCATTTTTTTGTTTCTAAACCAATCCAAACCAGCTACTTATAACAATTAAGATAAAGATGTTAGGAACGAAAATAGCTTGATAATCTAGTAATTTTTTAAATTGAGATTAATAAATAATGAATTTAAACTCCCATATATCAAAATTATCCAAAAAAATTCCATTAAATCTTGTAATTATAGTACCTTTTGTTATTGAAATATTTGCAGTGGTTGGATTGACTGGCTGGTTATCATTTCGTAATGGACAAGAAGCAGTTGATGATTTGTCTGCTCAGTTACGCAGTGAAATAACAACTCGTATCCATCAACATCTTGAAACTAATATTAAAACTCCACATAGATTAAATCAAATCAATGCTGATTTTGTCGATATAAATAAACTGGATTTAACTGATGTAGAACATTTAAAACATTATTTATGGAACCAAATTCAACAATTTGATATGGTTAGTTATGTTGGTATTGGTACTGAATCTGGTAAATATGTTGGAGTGCAGTCTTTTGACAATGGCTCCATAATTACAGAAATTCGTGATCAAACCAACGAATTAAAAATTTGGAATACCGATAAAAATGCTAACAATACCACACTTAAAAAACAACTTGCCAATTATGATCACCGACAACGACCTTGGTATGTAAGTGCAGTTGAAGCCGGCAAACCAGTGTGGAGTAAAGCATTCTTTTCCAGTCGTCGCACCACATTATCAGTTAATCAACCGATTTATGATTCTCAAAACGACTTACTAGCTGTCACTACCACTGACGTTAATATTTTAGCAATCAATCAATTCTTACGTTCTTTAAAAATAGGCCAAACTGGGCAATCTTTCATAATGGAATCTTCAGGAATTATGGTAGCCAACTCAGTTCAGGAAAAAACTCAAAAAAATATTACCTCCGAACAAGTTAAAGAAGCTAAATTATGGAAATCTGGTGCTTCTGAAATTTGGAATGATAACATTGCCACCGAATTTACCAATAATTCAAAACAATTTAAAGCATATGAAAGTACAGATAATGTAACTAAAGCAACTGCTAATTATTTAATTCAATATTTTGGAGAATTTAATAAGATTGAAGAGAAACAAAATCTTAATTTCATTCATAATGGAGATAACTATTTTTTACAAATAGTACCATTTAAAGACGAAATAGGTTTAGATTGGTTAATAGTGGTTGTTGTGCCGGAAGCAGATTTTATGACGCATATTGATGCCAATATGTATTACACTATTTTGTTGTGTTTGCTTGCTTTAATTGTAACTATTCTAGTCGGTATTCTCACTGCTAAATGGATTATTCGGCCATTATTACATTTAAATACTGCCGCAACAGCTTTATCTAAAGGTGAATGGCAACAGCAAATAGCAGAAGCTAAACGCAACGATGAAATAGGAGAATTAGCCAAGACTTTTACTAGCATGGCTCAACAGCTACAAGCATCGTTTACTACTTTGGAAGCCAAGAATGTTGATTTACAACGCTTGGATAAATTAAAAGATGAATTTTTGGCCAATACTTCGCATGAACTACGTACTCCATTAAATGGTATTATTGGAATTGCGGAATCTCTTATTGATGGCGTTACCGGTAAATTGTCAGATGAAACTAATTCTGAACTATCCATGATTGTTGCAAGTGGTAGACGTTTATCTAACATTATCAACGATATTTTAGACTTTTCTAAGCAAAAATATAAAAATATTGAATTGCAATTGGAAGCTGTCGATATTAAAAAAGTTACAGATATTGTATTAAGATTTTGTCAGCCTTTAGTGGGCAATAAAAATTTACAATTAATTAATGAAGTTCCTAATGATTTACCGTTAGCCGATGCCGATGAAAATCGGGTACAGCAAATTTTGCATAATTTAGTTGGCAATGCTATTAAATTTACTAAAAAAGGACGAATTCAAATCTCAGCAGAAGTTAAATCTGATAATTTAAATATTATTGTATCTGATACCGGAATTGGAATTCCAGAAGATAAAATTCCTCAAATATTTGAATCATTTGAACAAGGAGTAAATGGTAGTGGTTTAGGATTAGCTATTTCTAAACAATTGGTTTTACTGCATAAAGGTAAAGTATGGGTTGAATCAACTTTAGGTATAGGTTCTCGTTTTATATTTACTTTGCCTATTTCAGATATTTCTATACTTAACCAATCTGGCAAGATAACTTCAGCAACCATGCCAACTTCTGAAGCTTTAATCAGTGATAATTTGCCGGAAATAACTATCAACAAAACTGATGACTATTCTAATATAAGCATAATGATTGTAGATGATGAACCGATTAATTTACATGTACTTACTAATCATCTTTCTATGTATAATTATACAACTATTGAAGCTGCTTCTGGGATTGAAGCTTTAGATAATTTAGAACAAGGCAATATTCCTGATTTGATTCTATTGGATGTGATGATGCCACGTATGACTGGTTATGAAGTTACTCAGAAAATTCGAGAAACATGGGAAGCTAATGAATTGCCAATTGTATTATTAACTGCTAAAAATCAGGTTGCAGATTTGGTAACTGGCTTGGAAATGGGGGCTAATGACTATCTTATTAAACCAATTGCAAAAAGTGAATTATTAGCTCGAATAAAAACTCATTTACATATTAAACAATTAAAAGAAGAAACTTTACGTTTAGCAGTTGAAAGTGAAAGAAGATTAACTCAATTTTTGGAGGCTATGCCAGTTGGTGTATTAGTCACCGATGCTGATGCTAATCCTTACTATGCTAATAAACGAGCTCAAAATTTATTAGATACAAATTCTGAGAAAGTAGGACAATTTTCTTCTAAAATGTACATTGCAAATAGCGAGCAGTTATATCCACCTGAAAAGCAACCAAATACTTTAGCTTTGCAAGGTAGAAGTATCACAGTTGATAATATAGAAATCCACCAACAACAAGATACAAAAATTCCAATTGAAGCTTGGGCTAGTCCTATTTTTAATGAAGAAGGTGCAATTAGTTATGCAATGATGGCTTTCCAAGATATAACCGAACGTAAGCTGGCTGAATTGGAACGGGAACAATTTAATCAACAATTACTTAAGCTTAATCAGGAATTGGAAGATTATTCACATACTTTGGAAGAACGAGTATCAGAACGAACCTTTAAATTAGAGGAAGCTAAAAAAGCAGCCGAAGATATGTTACAACAATTAAAAACTACACAAGAACAATTAGTTGAAGCTGCTAAAATGTCTGAATTAGGTAATTTAGTTGCTGGTGTTGCTCATGAGATTAATACTCCAGTTGGAATTGGAGTAACGGCTGCCTCTCGTTTAGAAACTTTAACTAAAGAAATAGTTAATTTATATAAAAATAGTAAGATGAAACGAGCAGATTTGGATAAATATTTGGAATCTACTCAGAAAGGTAGTAATTTAATTTTGAAAAATTTGACACGAGCAGCTGATTTAATTCATAGTTTTAAGCAAGTTGCAGTTGATCAAGCTGGTGAGCAGCAACGTACTTTTGCTTTTGGTGAATATTTACGTGAAATTTTGACTACATTGCGGCCTGAATTTAAACGTACTAAGCATGAGATAGTTATTGAATGTGATGATGGGATTGTGTTGTCTAGTTATCCGGGAGTATTTTCACAGATTATTACTAATTTTGTGATGAATTCTTTGATCCATGGGTTTCGGGATAAGTTAGATGGACATATGAAAATTGTTGTTGAACAAAATGATGATGAGTTGACATTACGTTATTCTGATGATGGTAAAGGGATTCCAGCAGATATTGTTAATAAGGTATTTGATCCATTTTTTACAACTAATCGGCAAGGTGGTGGCAGTGGTTTAGGTATGCATATTGTGTATAATTTGGTGACTCATCAGTTAAATGGAGTTATTAAGTGTAATAGTGTGGCTTATGAAGGTACTACTTTTATTATTTCTATTCCCAATTCAGTTGTTGATAAATAATCAGGTAGTCCTGCATAAAGTAGTGAATATTTAAAAAATTGTTAATTATCAAACGCTGCGAGATATGAAGAGGCGAAGCCAAAGTCTAGTAGTCTGCGACTTGCGTGAGAGTTCTTAAATTTGAAGAAATAGTTAAGCAAAGCGGTATTCTTGAAATTTTGAACAAGCTCACCGTGTAACATCATGAGGGAGTCGGTGGGACGAAGCTGCTTCAGTGCGGAGTTGCCCGATGAGACCGGACGTGTCGGGGCAATTATAACCGGTTTCGCTGAAAAATTGATTAGTCCACGGGACATGGACGTTCCGTGGACATCATGAAATTTCTGCGAAACTCATTTTATTATATGTGTTTATTTAATATTGGGTAGTCCTCCAAAAAGTAGTGATGACTCCAAAAAACATGTTAAGTTTCAAATACCTAATCAGGTTTAACACTACATATTGGAGGACTACCAATATTGTAATGGTCAATTTCATTTCATTGCACCTATCCTTACTAACAAACCCATATTTTAATTAATTATCTCAAAATTTCTGAGTTTCACTTTGTTCTACCCTGCCAACATTTTCGTGCGAGACTATCAAATCATGAGTCTTTAAGTCTTAAGTTACATGAATGAAGTTATTGAAAAACAAAAATAATAGGAAATATAATAATGGATAATCAAATTCAGATTCAAAAATATTTAGCTAATAAAGAGCAATTATATCAAGATTGGTATATGACTTATGGTCAATCACCGGAACCAAGTCAAGCAACTGAGCAGGTTCGGGCAATTCCTTCTACTGAGGGGATAAAGAAATTATTTGCTCAATTTTATTCAAGTATTGAAAGTATTTTGCGGCAGAAAATTTGTGGAGACTGGTGTTATTGTGAGAAAAAGTCTGAATATCAGCAGGATCGAGAGAAATTTATTGCTATTATTGCGGATGTGTTGTCAATGGTTTTGCCAATGCCAGTTAATTCTTTGACAACGGCGGTTATTTTGTATGAGGAGAAGTTTTTGGATAGTTTGTGTGCGTGTCCAAAGGAGATAGAGAATAATGGACCAGAATCTGAATAAGGCTATCCAAGATAAGTTGGAGTTGGCTATTGTTAAGATAGCGACAACTTCTGGGCCGAAGGGGACTGGTTTTTTTATTAGTTTTGAAGGGCATGTGCTGACTGCTTGGCATTGTGTTGAGGAAGTGGTACGGTTTGGATTTTCGGATTTGGTGGTGATTTACAATGGTCAGGAATTACCAGCCGAGTTGGTTCGGGATAAGTCATTGCCGGATGAAGATATTGCTATTTTGAAAGTGAGTTGTTCAGTACCTCTTTGTTTACCGCTTGGTTTGGTTAGTACAAATTATCGTAGTGATGATATTGTTAGTATTGGTTATCCGGCTCATGAGTTAAATGCCAGTTTGGGACGTTATCCGGGTAGTATTTCTCGTTTGGATGGTAATAAAATTGAGGTTGCTGGTGCGATTCAGGGTAAAGGACAAAGTGGTGGTTTGATTTATCATTATGAATCTAATCAAGTTGTTGGGTTAGTTATTGAGTTGTATCAAGCAAGTATTATGCGTAATGCTGGGTTAGCGGCACGGTTTGATTCGTTGTTTGCTAATTGGCCGGAATTAAAGCAGATGGCTGTCGGGGTGACGGCTACTTGGAAAGAGCAGTTGAATTGTTTGGAACCGGATATTGAGCCGGTTAAATCTGAAGTTGATCAGGCTAATTTATCTAAGTGGTTGCTGAGTTTTATTTGGCTTCAAGAGCAATTCTCTGGTAAAACTGCTGCTGATGAAAAACGTAATTTATTGATATTACGGGATCGGATTCAGCTTTTGATAACGGAACAGTTAGAGGGTTATGCTTTACATTCAAAGCAACGACCTTTGATTATGTTGGAAAAACATACTGAACCTGAGTTAGTTGAGCGTCTTCCGTTTGCTGATTGGCCAAAATTGGAACCAACCAATATTTATAATAAGTCTGTTTTGGATGTGTTTCAGGAAACTAATAATTTTTTGTTAATAACTGGTGAACCGGGAGCTGGTAAAACTGTTACGTTATTGGAACTAGCACGAGATTTGATGGCTGTTGCTAAACATGATGATTCACAACCAATTCCAGTTATTTTTAATTTGTCTGGTTGGAATAAATCTAAAGACTTATCTGATTGGTTGGTGGAACAATTTCGCTTGTATCGAATTCCTAAAAAATTAAGTTCTAATTGGTTAAAACAGCGAAAGATTTTGTTGTTGTTGGATGGTTTGGATGAGGTGAAAGCGGAGCATCGGGCTAGTTGTGTTGAGGCGATTAATACTTTTGTGGGAAAATATCGGCCATTGGGATTAGCTGTTTGTTGTCGTTTGCGAGAGTATAAGGAATTGCCGTTATTGCACTTGGAAGGGGCGGTTTGTTTACAGCCTTTGACGGAAGTACAGATAAACAGTTATTTAGAGCAGACAGGTTCAAGCAGTTTACAGCATTTAATTGATCAAGATGAGAATTTGCGAGAACTAGCTGAAACTCCGTTGTTGTTGGATTTGATGAGTTTTACTTATGAGGATGTCACGGTTGAGGAGATAACACAGGCGGATAGTTTTGAGGTAAGAAGGGAGCAGTTGTTTGACCGTTATATTGATAAAATGTTTGAGCGTAAGAATAAGCAGGACGTTAAACAGAAGACTTTGGATAAGTTGGCTTGGTTAGCCAGTAAAATGCAGCAGCATGGAAAGTCTGAGTTTTATCTGGAGGATATACGTCCAAGTTATTTGGGTGATAAAGAACATGAAGGTTTGTTCAAGGTTTTGTTTGGGATTGGAATGGCAGTATTTTTAGGATTTTTCAGTTTTGAAATATTCCAGAAAACTACTTTTTTCGTATCAATTTATAAATTACTGCCAACAATTACAGCAATAATAATATCAATTTTTGTATTCATTTTTTCTGTTAAACACAAAGTTTCAGAAGCTATTAACTGGTCATGGAAAAGAGCTATTAAATGGGCAATATTATTTAGTTTTTTAGGTGTACCATTTGGATTTTTTTGGATTTACAATGTTCGTCACATTATTGATGCTAAATTTATGGTAGGAATTATTGGAGAATGGTTACATAGTTCATGGGATATTGACTATAAAAGCCTTTTGATGTTAGGGGCAATGTTAGCAACAGGATGGCTTGGATTGTTTTTAGGAGGTATTCAAAAAGGAAAAATACCAAATAATTTTAAGTTATTTCCTAATCAAGGGATTCGTCAAGCAATAAAGAATCTTTTGTGGATAATACTACCATTTAGTATTGTATTTGGAACATTTCATTCAATTAATTACGATTTATATCAAGGTTTAACGGCAGGGTTGTCCATGCTTCTATTAGGAAGTATTTTCTTTGGCCTTATACCTATTATTCAACATTATTATTTACGTTTCTTGTTGTTTAGTGACCAAAAATTACAATTAAATTCCATTTTAAATCAATCTACTCAACTTTTTTTATTACGTCGTGTTGGCGGTGGTTATAAATTTATTCATCGTTTGATTCTTGAACATATTGGTAATAAATTCGACCATACCAAAAAATATGTTAAGAAAACTATTTTGTTATTTGTATCTTCTTCGTTAATAATTATATTTGTTTCAGTATTAAGTTTTAATTTGGTATTTAAATTTGTTATCAGTCTTGATGATGAACTTTTATATGGAAGAGCTTTTTCACTTTATGGTAGTGGAGATTATGAATCTAGTTTTCAGATTTTGTTACCTTTAGCAGAACAAGGTTATGCTGAAGCACAGGATAGTTTGGGATTCATGTATGAGGATGGTTTAGGAACACAAAAAAGTTATGCAATGGCAAAACAATGGTATCAAAAAGCTGCTGAACAAGGTCATGCCAGAGCACAGAATAATTTGGGATATATGCACATTTATGGTTTAGGAACACAAAAAAATTATGTTATGGCAGAACATTGGTATAAAAAGGCTGCTGAACAAGGTCATGCTATTGCACAGAGTTATTTGGGAAATATGTATTTTTATGGTTTAGGCATGACACAAGATTATAATATGGCAGAACATTGGTATAAGAAATCTATGGAACAAGGAAATGATAATGGACATATGAGTTTATGTTATCTATACTTTATCCAAAAAAAATTTGAAGAGGCAAACAAAATAGATTGCCCTCAAATTGATGAATCATCTACCAAATAATCTGTTTAACTAACCTTAAATGTTGTCTGAATCAGAATTAACAGGATTATAGAATTTTCAGAATAAATTCAAACCCAATAATGGTTGGTTTTTATTTTGTTACTTCTTAATTCTGACAGTCACTGCGAAACATGGAGAGCCGACTTCGAGTTATTTGCGACTTATGTGAAGTTTGTTAAATTTTGAACAAGCTAAGCGTTTACGTTATGGTGGAGTCAGTGGGGCGGAACTGCTGTTATGTGCGGAGTCGCCCGATGAGATCGGACGTGTTTGGGCAATTATTACACTGTTTCACTAAGATACTTCACAGAATATGGATGTTCCATGGACATCATGAAATTTCTGCGAAACTCCTTGGTTTTAATTCTTCAAGCAAACGTGAGGAAGACAATTTATGAAAAAAATGCTGCAAGATATTATGAAATTAATACCATCCCGAATAACATTATTTTTGCTTATTCTTGTTAGTATTCTTGTATGTCTAAGTTTTTCAACTTTCACAAAAACCGGATTTATTAATCAATATTCTCTTTTATATTCTCCAGATAATAACAAATCCCCTAATAATTTTTATGATATATTTGCACAGAAAGCGGAAGATAGATTAAAACATACAATTATTTACAATGGTGCCTATTATAAAATTGATTACCCAATGGGTGACGTTCCATCTAATATAGGTGTATGTACGGATGTGGTCATCAGAGCTTATCGTGCTGTTGGAATTGATTTACAGGAAAAAGTACATGAGGATATGAAAAAGAATTTTCTCAAATACCCGAAGATATGGAGATTAACAAAACCTGATACTAATATTGATCACCGTAGAGTTCCTAATCTTATGACCTATTTTAATAGAGCTAATTCTTCTCTGCCAATAACCTTAAATAAAGATGACTATCGTCCCGGCCATATTGTTTCATGGGATTTGGGTGGTGGATTGATGCATATTGGTATTATTTCAACTAAAAAATCTTCAAAAACTGGCAATCCATTAATAGTTCATAATATTGGAGGTGGTCCGCAAATTAATGATATGCTTTTTAATTACAAAATTATTGGCCATTTCAAGTATGGTATTGAAAACGATTTTAACTTGTAACTGATAATAAGGCAGTGGGCTTGAACTGTGAGTCCCAAGATAAAAGGCCGGAGATTCCCAAAGGAATTTGGCTAAATTTTTATGCAAAACGTTGTGTTAAAATATCTTCCAGACCCAATGCTCCTGCGATAATGCCC
>JAUCGL010000087.1 GCA_030378105.1 Candidatus Halobeggiatoa sp. HSG11
AAATATCGCATTTATAACTATTGTCCTTATGAAATTAAAATTCAATTATTATGTTAAGCAAAAAATATGCTGGTGACTATAAGTATTTAACTCAATTATCAAGTTTTTTACAAATTATAATTTCAAATGAAAATTTTTGTTCTCAATTTCTAGGTTAAAAAAATATTTTGGCCAAGAAACCTGACAGGTCTGGAAAGCTGTAGGATAAAATTTATTCTCAGCAGATATAATGGTTGAATTTAACCAAACTTTGTTTTCACAACCATAACTAGTTTAGTTATCAATCCGGCTCCTATTGCAGAAATACAACTGATTTCAATTGCTGTCATTGCCTTCCACCATTTTGGTTCAAAAAATTCATATAAAAACCATCCAGTAATGTCGTCTGGAAACAAACCAGAAATAGAAGCAACAATTGCCCCAGCGGCAAGTCCAATACCCCAAGTAGCTATAGTATTTTGGAAAGACCGTTCCCGTTTTTCTTCTTCAATCGCAACGCTGGCACGAATATAGTTAATCATGTGTTCTAGTGAAGCTAATTCTGGACTCAAATTTGTGTAATCTGTCTGTACTTGAAACAAATATTTATTTTTGGTTTTATCACTGAAATTACTTAAACAAGTGATTTTTTGTCCAAATTCAGCTTCAATGGTAGCTAATCGTTTATCATAATTACGATGATTAGTGTCAATAGTGCGGATTTGATAGGATAAATTGTTTAATAATATGTCATATTTGGATAATATTTTCCAAGTTCCTTGTAAAGTCTGCTGAAATTTATTTGTATTAAAACGTTGTTCCATATATGAATTCAATTCAGTACGATATTTTTCAGTTTCAATAGCTTTATTTTTGAGTAATTGTTTGAGATTTTTACCTTGTCGATAGGCCCACATTATTTTATGATGATAAGCCAGTAAACGCATGAAATATGGATATAAATCAGCAATTCTTTTCTCGTTTTTTTCATGTTGATAAAAAATTATTATAACATGTTGATTTTCAATCCAGCATTCAAATAGATAACCATCTAAAAACGGACTCCATTTTATCTGATTGTTATTAATAAGGATTGTGCAACAACTTTGAGCTATTTCTAAACAATATCTTTCTGATAATTCATTCATTTGAGCAGATAGCAACCAAGTTTCACCCATTGTTGAAGTTTGTTTGTTTAGTTTAGAGAGAATTATTTTTTGTAGATTTTCTATCCACATAACATGGTCTATTGATTGTTCTTGCAATAATTCACATTCGATGAGCAATCCATAAATATCGTTTAAGCGGACTGGGTAATAATAGCCTTGACTGGTTCCAAACTCAAAATCAATGGTTCTTCCAGCAAGCAATTCTTGATATTCTGGTTCAACATATTGATCGTCTATCTGGTCAAATTTTGCACTATTAATATTAGGAAGCTTTTGTTTAAATTGTTCCCTATTTTCAGTTATTTCTGCTTTACTTTGGCCTAAACCTTCGCGTATATCGAAGAGGAATAAGTCAAGGGTTACGTTAGTTAGTGTTGTCATATAATTGTCCTATTTTTGAGACCTGTCAGGTTTTGGAAACCTGACAGGTTTGGATTATAAATATTGATTAATAATATACTGAAAAATACCAATTATTTTATCAAGTTCACTTATGTAGTATCTATTATTATCCATAAAAATAATATTATCTTCCAGCTTAAGAAATTGCCAATTTTCACCAGTGGTGACACAACCATAAACTGTATTTATTTCATTACCTTCTTCCTGATTAAATATTCTAGCTCCCAGCATTTGAGCAACACATTGCCCAAGTCCTCCCTTAATATCATTTTTCTTTGCTTCAACCAAAGCGAATATTGGAGCCTGTATTGTTGAAGAAATGGGGCCTTTTGACAGGATAAAATCACATTCTCCCTTAAGTCCTTTATCTTCATCGACATCTAACCTTTCTCCTGAAAAAATAGTCAATCTTTCTGGATTTGTTTTTTCTATTTCAAGTAAAATTGGGGCAACAATAAACTCAGACCTAGCTTTTTCAGTTGAAGAGGATAGAGCTAGTTTAAGGCTTATCATAAAAGTTTCTTTTAACCAATCGCTTGGTTCAATACTTTGTAATTGGTCTTGAAATAAATCTTGGGGTTTCTCAGTTAAACCAAATATTTTTTTAACTTTTGTTAGCGAAAAATCACTGTAAGCCATTTTTCTATTTCCTGTTTAAGACCTGCTAGTTTAAGACCTACTAGGTTTTTAAAACCTAGTAGGTCTGGGTTGGAATTCATTTAGACTGTTGCAACCATTCATATAATTGTTTTAATAAAGTTTTAGAAGCTTCTTGTGGATTTTCATTATTCAAAATTGTTTTACTTATTTTTAAGACATTATTGATTTCATCACTATGGCCTTTATCTTGGCCGGGCTTGCCACCTAAAGTTTTAATTTTGCTATCGGCTGGCATGATAGCTTCTATTTCTGTTAATGTCGGCAATAAATCTATAGTTATTTCAACATTATTTAATTGATTTATGATTTTGTGGTATGATGTATTCAAGAGAGAATGCTGTGTTAGGATGTCGTCCATATCTGCTTGAATATTCTGCCAATCTTCAGTAATAATTGCTGTTTGCTTACTTAATAGTTCAAGTTCATTGGATAGTTCTTTTAAATTTGGCTCATTTACAGAATTAAGTTCTGTATTTTGTAATGCTATTAGAAAAGCTAATAAATTTTTTTCCATAATAACTCGCTATTATAATCAACTGATTGAATTAAACAATATAACAAAATGAATATCTCAAGTCAAGAGCGTGACGCATTGGTTATTGCTATAGGTAAATATAGTAAACATAGTTGTTTTGAGCATAAATTATTCCCACATTTGGTTGCTCAGGCGGAAGAGTTGGCTAAAATGCTTGAAACACAAGGTGGATTTAAAGTTAAGCGTTTGCCGGCGGTTAAGCTGAATGATTCAGAAATTATTGATTCTGAACAGATGGTTAGTGCTGATGAATTAAAATTTGCTATTGAGGATTTTTTGTTACCTGATGGTAATAACCAACCAAATACATCGTTGTTATTTTTTGTTGGACATGGGTTGCGTAAACAGGTTGGTAATGATTATGAAGGTTTTTTGGCTACTAGTGAGGCGAATCCAAATAGAAATAGATGGGGTTTTTCATTACAAGAGTTACGTAGATTATTAGATAAAAGTTCTATTCAACAACAGATTGTATGGATAGATGCTTGTCATAGTGGTGAGTTTTTAGACCTACTAGGTTTTGGAAACCTAGTAGGTCTGGTTGCTCGTGATAGATGTTTTATTAGTTCGGCGCGGGCGCATGAGGAGGCTTATGCGGAGGGTTTATTAACTCAAGCTTTGTTGGAAACTCTTGATTATACCAAGCAACTTAATCCTTGGGTGGATCATCTGACTTTGATTGAGTGGTTGAAGGTCAAAAATCAAACTTTGCCCGGTTCACAACGCTTTGTGTTTGCTAACACTGATAAGCCAATTATTTTGACTAATAAGCCTTTTGATGTTGGGGTGGATTATAAGGATGTTTGTCCGTTCAAAGGCTTGGAATCTTTTGATTTTGCGAAAAATCGGGATGATCCGCTTTATTTTAAGGGGCGTACTGCTCTTGTTGATGAGTTGTTGGAGAAGGTGCAAGCGGCTAATTTTCTTGCGGTACTTGGTGCTTCTGGTAATGGTAAATCTTCGGTGGTGCGGGCTGGTTTGTTGTATCAATTGCAGCAAACTCAACGTTGGGAAATTTTGCCGGTTATAACGCCGACTGCTGATCCACTCAGGGTTTTGGGTTCTGTTATTGGTATGGTGCAGTTATCTGATTTTATTGACCGGGTACAAGCAGAACGGGTGGTACTGGTTGTTGATCAGTTTGAGGAAGTGTTTGCTTTGTGTAAAGACGATGAGCAACGGCAACAGTTTTTGGCGATATTGTTAGCGGCAGTGGTACGGGCGGATAATAAGTTTTGTTTGGTGGTGGTGATGCGGGCTGATTTTTTGGATAAGTGTTCGCATAATGTTGATTTGGCTAAACAAATTCAGGCCCATCAAATCATTGTTACGCCGATGACTGCGGTGGAGTTGGAGGAGGCGATTGTGGCTCCGACGCAATTGGTGGGTTTGCAGATTGAGCCGAAGTTGGTGGCGGAGATGTTGGCGGATGTTAAGGGGGCGTTGGGGAGTTTGCCTTTGTTGCAGTATACGTTGCGGGAGTTGTGGGCAAAGTGTGCGGGGTTTCGTTTGTTGACTTTTGCGGCTTATGAGGAGTTGGGGAAGATAGCTGGTACTTTGGAAAAAAAGGCGAATGGTGTTTATGAGGAGTTATCGCTGCCGGAGCAGAAAATTGCGAAACGGGTTTTTATTGAGTTGACTCAGTTGGGTGAAGGTACTCCTGATACGCGCCGGCAATTATCTCAAGCGGATTTGGTGACTTTGTTGCCGTTTGAGTCTACGCCTATTGAAGAAGTTATTCAGAGGTTAATTACAGCAAATTTACTCGTTACTGATAAATCTGAGGATGGAGCAGTAGTTAATATTTCCCATGATGCGTTGATTGGTGGATGGGCTAGGTTGCGTGGTTGGATTGATGATAATCGGGATTTTAGACGTTGGTGTGATTGGTTAAGAGGCGAATTAAATTCATGGCTGAATGGTGATAAAGAAGACAAAGGCTTGTTAATTACTGGTGAAGTTAGACTTTCAGAATCAGAAGAAAAATTAACTAAACATGCAGAACAATTAAATGATACGGAAAAGAGATATATTGAAGATAGTCTTAAATATCGTGATTATACTAATAAGGAACTAAAAAGATTATTAGCAGAGACAGAAGAACAAGCTGAAACAAATCTTTTACAGAGTTTGGTTGCTCAATCAAGATTAGCTACAGCAAAACCTAGTCCTGTCAATGGCTATTTTGATACAGCCTTGTTATTAGCTACTCAAGCCTTTAAAATTAAATCTACTCCGAATACATTGGGGGCTTTATTAGATGTTGTCCAAGAAAAATCACAAATTTTATTTTTTTTACATGGTCATACTAAAGCTGTAAATTGTACTGCCATTAGTCCTGATGGACAACTTCTTGCGAGCGGTAGTGTAGATAAAACAATAATAATCTGGAATATAAAACAGCAACAAACTATAGGCTCACCTTTGCGTGGGCATTCCGATGAGGTAACAAGTGTAAATTTTAGTCCTGACAATAAATACCTCGTTAGTGGTAGTGAAGATAAAACAGTAATAATCTGGAATATAGAACGGCAACAAGTTCTAGGAGTACCTTTGTGTGGTCATTCTGCTAGAGTGTGGAGTGTCGTGTTCAGTCCTGATGGCAAACATCTCGCTAGTGGTGGTATGGATAAGACAGTAATAATCTGGGATGTAAAACAACAAAAATCTTTAGGAATACCTTTACATGGACATTCTCATTGGGTAAGATGCGTAGCTTTCAGTCCTGATAGCAAATATCTCGCTAGTGGCGGTAACGAAGTAATAATTTGGAATATAGAACAACAACAAATACAAGGAGTACCTTTGCACCGGAAAACACATGAACCTCTATGGAGTATAGTGTTCAGCCCTGATGGCAAATACCTTGCGGGTGGCAGTGAAGAAAAAATAATAATTTGGAATATAAGTCACCAATTTTGGTTTACAAGATTCTATAAAAAACTAAAGTACATTTTTACGCAAACAGAAGAAGTTCAAAGTACATCTTTGTGCAAGCACTCTGATTGGGTACGAAGTGTAGCATTTACCCATGATAATAAATACCTCATTAGTGGTAGTAACGAAATAATAATTTGGAATGTAAAACAAAAACGAGTCCTAAAATCATTTTTACTCGGGCATAATAATAATATACAAAGCATAACATTCAATCTCAATAATGATCGCTTCGCTATTACTCGTAAAGACGGTAAAGAAATAACAATTTGGGACTTAAAACAGAAACAAGTTTTAGGAGTTACTTTGCCTAGACGTTCTAATGGTTCTAAAAATATAACATTTAGTCCTGATGGCAAATACCTCGCCAGTGCTAGTAGAGATAAAATAATAATCTGGAACGTTGAACAGCAACAAGCTCTTGAATCGCCTTTGTGTGGTCATTCTGGTTGGGTAACAAGTGTGACTTTTAGTCCCAATGGTAAATACCTTGTCAGTGGCAGTAAAGATAAAACAATAATAATCTGGAACGTTGAACAGCAACAAGCTCTTGGATCGCCTTTGTGTGGACATTCTGATTGGGTAACAAGTGTAACTTTTAGTCCTGATGGTAAATGCTTTGTTAGTGGTAGTAGAGATAAAACAATAATAATCTGGAACGTTGAACAGCAACAAGCTCTTGGAGTACCTTTGAGTGGTCATTCTGATTGGGTAACAAGTGTAATTTTTAGTCCTGATAGCAAATGCCTAGCTAGTGGTAGTAAAGATAAAACAATAATAATTTGGAATATAGAACAGCAACAAGCTCTTGGATCGCCTTTGTGTGGCCATTCTGATTGGGTAACAAGTGTAACATTTAGCCCAGATGGCCAATATCTTGCTAGTGGTAGTATAGATAAAACAATAATTATCTGGGAGGTAGAACGGCAACAATCTATAGGAATACCTTTATACGGACATAGTTGTGGTGTAACAAGTGTGGCATTCAGTCCTAATGGTCAATATCTTGCTAGTAGCAGTGGCCGTTTTTCACAGTATACAGATGGTAGTATAATAATAATTTGGGATGTGAAACAACGACAAGCTTTGGGAACACCTTTGCAAGAACGTTCCACTGGTATAACAAGTCTGGCATTCAATCCTAATGGTCAATACCTCGCCAGTGGTAGTAATGATGGACCAATTATATTTTGGGATATGGAACCGCAATCTTGGTTTACTAAAGTTTGGAAAAAAGTAAATCGTAATTTTACGCAAGAGGAATGGAAAAAATATATGGGTGATAGACCTTATGAAAAAACATTTCCAAATTTACCTGAGGGTAAGTAAATATGAGATTATGGGACGTTGGGCCAGAATCATGGGTAAAAAAGGCTTGTGCTATTGTCAACCGTAATTTCAGTCACAAAGAATGGCAAAAATATATGGGCAACCTTTTTTAAGTGAAAAGTTAACAGTGAAAAACTAAAAGTTAAATAATTTTAGGTATTTATGATTTTTCACTTATCACTATTAACTTATCACTTAAAAAATTTGCTTTGGCAAGGGAATGGGATGCTGGGGTGGTTTATTAAGTTAAAAGTGAAAAACTAAAAGTGAAAATAGTTGATGAGTTATGAATAATACTATATATTTATTTAAATTTTTAGTTTTTCACTATTAACTTTTCATTAAAAAAAATGCTTATTTATCTTGATATTTGCTGCTTCAATCGTCCTTATGATACTCAGTCATCTGAAATCATCAAACTTGAAACTGAAGCAAAATTAGCTATTCAACATGCTGTATTACAAAAACAAATTCGTTTAGTTTGGTCGTTTATACTAGATTTTGAAAACAATGCGAATCCCTATCCTGACCACAGAGAAGCTATTGCAGAATGGAAAAATATTGCATCAATCCAAATTTCTGCGTTGGAAACAATCAGAAAGTACGCAAACCAACTAACAGCTATAGGGATTAAATCTAAAGACGCTTTACACGTTGCCAGTAGTGTTGAAGCACAATGTGATTATTTCATTACTACGGATAAGCGACTATTAAAAAAGTCAAAAATACTCACAACAATCAATACCGTCAACCCGGTAGATTTTATTTTAAAGGAAATTCTATGAAAACAGACATGTTAATACGTTATGAAGGTATGAGAGCGTTGCGAGAACGTTTAGGATTAGTTGAAGCTGAAAAATTTATTGTCCTTATACGCCGTGAACCTTTTGATTATACAGAATGGCAACAAACGCTTTGGGAAGAAAAAAGTGTAGATGAATTATTTGAAGCAGCTACACAACAGAATCATAGGTAAAACAGGTTTGTTATAAATCGTAATTTCAGTCACAAAGAATGGCAAAAATATATGGGCAACCTTTTTTAAGTGAAAAGTTAACAGTGAAAAACTAAAAGTTAAATAATTTTAGGTATTTATGATTTTTCACTTATCACTATTAACTTATCACTTAAAAAATTTGCTTTGGCAAGGGAATGGGATGCTGGGGTGGTTTTTGGGGATGAATCTTTTAAGTGAAAAGTTATAAGTGAAAAGTGAAAAATAGTTGATGAGTTATGGATATTACTGTATATATTTTTTTAGTTTTTCACTTTTAACTTTTAGTTTTCCACTTATCACTATTAACTTTTCACTTAACTAAGAATGGAAAAAATAATGCAAACAATTGAATTTTATACAACTCTTAAAAATAGAACCATAACAATTCCAGAAAATCAACCAATACACATAGATAAACCAGTGAAAGTTATTATCTTAACTGATGATACAACTGATACATTTTGGGAATATATTGAAACTTTCAGAGCAACTGCGGACTTTGAAGCAATTGGAAACGTTGATGAAATTTTTGAAAACGTGCGTTCCAAAGAAATTGGACGAGAAATTGATTTATGAAACCCAAACTATCTGTTAGACACCAACATCTTATCAGAACCACTAAAACTTATACCAAATACAAAGGTATTGGAAAAACTTAAACAATACAAACAACAACTAGCAACCGCTTCAATTGTTATTCAAGAAATGACTTTTGGATACCAACGCTTACCTCATTCAAAACGCCGTCAAAAAATTGAAGAATATACCCAAGGATTGATAAAAACCATGCCAATTTTGCCATATACTCTTGAATCAGCAATTTGGCATGGAACTGAAAGAGCTATGTTGTCTAAAAAAGGTCTAACTCCAACATTTATAGATGGACAAATAGCAGCAATTTCAAAAACAAACAACCTAATTTTAGTAACAAGAAATATTGAAGATTTCCAGAATTTTGATATTGAAATGGAAAACTGGTTCATTTAAAATCATGGGCAAATTGTGCTATTGTCAATCGTAATTTCAGTCACGAAGAATGGCAAATTAAGTTAAAAGTGAAAAACTAAAAGTGAAAAGTTACAAAACACACATAAAGTTAAATAATTTAAGTGTTTATGATTTTTCACTTATCACTATTAACTTTTCACTTAAAAAATTTGCTTTGGCAAGGGAATGGGACAAATAAGTGAAAAGTTATAAGTGAAAAGTGAAAAATAGTTGATGAGTTATGGATATTACTGTATATATATTTTTTTAGTTTTTAACTTTTAGTTTTCCACTTATCATTATTAACTTTTCACTTAACCACATGAAAGACTCTATTTTAAAGGACAAAAGCTACAATTTCGCAATTCGTATCGTAAAATTATCACAATACTTACGAACAGAAAAAAGGGAATTCGT
Source organism: Candidatus Halobeggiatoa sp. HSG11 (assembly GCA_030378105.1). GTDB lineage: Bacteria > Pseudomonadota > Gammaproteobacteria > Beggiatoales > Beggiatoaceae > DRQV01. Next base: position 9,413 of record JAUCGL010000087.1, read on the forward strand.
ATTAAGCAAACAAATTTTACGCAGTGGAACATCAATTGGAGCCTTAATTCGTGAAGCAGAATTTGGACAAAGTAGAGCTGATTTTGCAAGTAAAATGAGCATTGCATTAAAAGAAGCCAATGAAACTGATTACTGGATTTCCCTCCTAAAAGATACTGGATATATCAAACCAAACGAATCTGAAAGTATGCAAAATGACTGCAAAGAACTCATTGCAATGCTTGTCTCAACGGTCAAGAAAGTGAAAAGTTATAAGTGAAAAACTAAAAGTTAAATCATTTATATAACAATATCTTTTCATTTTTAACTTATCACTATTAACTTTTAACTTATTCCCATGTACACAGAAAAACTAATTTTAGAAACCGATGCAAATGGGTATCTCAAACAAATGCCCAAATTACCACCAAATATACAACTAGTGGTAGTGCTTAAAGAAAACCAGCCACAATCTTCACAGCGTAAACCCTCTGCTAAAATTGCTGGCAAAGGACTTATCAAAGGAGATATTATGGAATCGGTAATTGCTACTGAAGATTGGAATGTACTGACATGATTTTGTTGGATACTCATAAGTGAACTGGCGATTGGAAACTAGATAAGATATACAAATAATGAGTATTTACATAACGAAAAATTTGATTAAGAGAAAATTGCTGAAAACAACACATCATTTTTTTACCTCTAAAAAATATTTAATAATCAATAATTTACAATTCTTTTAATTTATTAATATATAAGGATTTAAGAAATACTCTTGAATTATTTAAGTAAATAAGTGTATTATAATATTAATTAAATTGCTGAATTAAGGATTATCTGAAAACACATGAAAAATTACTTAGTTTTTTTAGTGTCAGTTGTATTGTGTAGCATTATTGGAATTTGGGGAGTTATGGCACCTGATGTTATGGCTAATGCAGCATTAGGAATGACCGGTTTTGCATTAAAAACTCTTGATTGGTTTTTCTTAATCTTATGCACTGGGTTTTTAATCTTAGGTGCTTATATGGCATTTGGGCCTTATGCTCATATTCGTTTAGGCAAAGACACTGACAGACCTGAATTCTCAACGATGTCTTGGCTGTCTATGTTATTCGCTGCTGGAATGGGAGCCGGGTTACTATTTTGGGGCGTTGCTGAACCAATGTTTCATTATTTATCTCCACCCGGTATAGAAGGTAGAACGCCAGAAGCTGCTCGTTTGGCCATGATAATTACTAATTTACATTGGGGATTACATGCTTGGTCAATTTATGCCGTATGTGCTTTAGTCATCGCATATTTCAGTTTTCGCAAAGATACTCCTTCCTTAATTTCTAGTCCCATCCGAGCCGAATTTGGTTGTAAATATCCTATGGCATGTCATACTGCTGATATAATTGGAGTATTAGCAGTAGTATTTGGATTAGCTGGTTCTTTGACTATGGGAGTTTTACAAGTAAGGGCCGGTTTGGGTGAAGTGTTCAATATCCCAGCGACTGATGGAGTTAGCATAATGATTTTGGTATTAATGACAGTTATGTTTTTAATTTCTGCCAGCACTGGTTTGGATAAAGGCATCAGAATTTTAAGCAACATTAATATTATTATTGCAATCTCAATCTTAATGTTAATCATTTTGGCCGGCCCAACTCGCTTTATAATGGAAATTTTTATTACTTCAATTGGAGATTATTTTAGTCAATTAATCAACATGTCTTTTAAACTTTATCCATATAAAGATTTGTCAGGCTGGACTTCAGGTTGGACATTGACTTATTTTATTTGGTGGTTAGCATGGGGGCCATTTGTAGGAATATTTATCGCTAGAATCAGTCGTGGTCGTACTATTCGGCAATTTGTTATCGGGGTGATTTTAATTCCAACTATATTTTCAATTTTATGGTTTGCTGCTTTTGGAGGTTCAGCCATTTATATTGAAATGTTTGGAGGCGGTGGTATGGCAGATTTGGTGTTAGAAGATGTGTCTAAAGCGTTGTTTGCATTATTTACTTGGTTTCCTCTATCCGAAATAATAAGTGTTTTAGCTTTGGTTTTAATTTTCATATTTCTGATCACTAGTGCCGATTCAGGAACTTTTGTGGTAAGTATGATGACTTCCAACGGTAATTTAAATCCATCTACCAAATTTAAACTTGTCTGGGGGATATTGATTAGCATAATAACGGCTGGAACCTTATTCACTGGTTCAGTCACTGTTGCTAAAGCGATGGCGATTGCTGGGGCAATTCCGTTTAGTTTAATCTTAATTTTACAAATTATTGCTTTATTGCGTACTATACGTCGTGAACCGTCTTGTGTTACATTAGACAAGAAGTCTGTCGAGCTTAAATAGCTAAAAGTCCCTCTTTTGGGTTAAACAGGTAAACTCGAAACCTGTCGAAAAATAAAAGTTCTCAGACCTGATAGGTTTCCAAAACTCCTGTCAGGTCTCTAAATATTTATCTGAAAGCTATAACTCTGTTTTAAAAGCTTTTCACTTCAAGTTCATCATGACGTAAAAGAATTTATGCGTAAAATAATAAAAGTTGTCTTAACAACCATTACTTGCATTTCACTGTTTTTACTTAATTTTGTCCATGCTCAAAATAACACTGCAATGAATATGCTAGATGATACTGATTTATTAAACGAATTATCTTTTTTACGTCTCGAAATGGTTAGCATTGCTACCGGAACTAAACAATCTATTTCTCGTGTTCCCGCTGCTACCACTGTTATCACCGCATCGGAAATTGAGAAAATAGGAGCAGCTTATTTAGACGAAATTTTGGAAACAGTACCCGGTTTGCATGTGGCACGAAGTAATATTGGCTACAATCCGATTTATACCTTTCGTGGGATTTATTCCAATTTCAATCCACAAGTGCTTATGTTAATCAACGGTATTTCCATTGACACATTATATGCAGGTAATCGAGGACAAACATTCGGCAGTATGCCAGTGAATGCTATTGCTAGAATTGAGATTATGCGAGGACCCGGATCAGCAGTGTTTGGAGCGGATGCGTTTGCCGGCGTGATTAATATTATCACCAAAAACAATATTGAAGATGCCGAAATTGGAATGCGGCTGGGTAGTTTTAATACTCAGGATTGGTGGATTTTACAGGGCGGAAAAATTGGTGGAGTTGATGTAGCACTGGCATTGGAATATCATATTACCGATGGACAACGTGCAATTATCGAAACGGATGGACAAACAGCTTTTGATACTATGTTTGGAACGAAAGCTTCACTTGCACCGGGTGCGGTTAATTTGTCTCGCCGCAATTTTGATGCTCGGATTGATGTGGCAAAAGATAAATGGCAATTACGCTTAGGTTATCAAGGACGGCAAGATTTCGGTATGGGTGCAGGTGGTAATCAAGCCCTTGATCCAAACGGTAGGTTTGCTGATGACCGTGTAAGTGCCGATTTGACCTATCACAACCCACAATTAACCAAAAATTGGGATGTAACCGCTCAGTTAAGCCATTTACAAACCAAGTGGCGTACCACTCAAAATCTTTGGCTTTATCCTCCAGGTAGTTTTGGCGGTGCTTATCCTGATGGAATGATTGGTAATCCCGGTTTAACAGAAGATATCGCCCGTTTTAATATTTCGGGATTTTATAAAGGTTTGCAAAAGCATACATTACGTTTGGGTACTGGCTTTTACTATGGTGATTTACATGATGTACAGTGGGTAGCAAATAATGGTATTGAGCCAACGACTGGCCAAATGCTTCCGCCCGGCAGTCCATTAATTAATTTTTCCAATACTCCTTATACTTTTCTTAAAGAAGGCACTCGTAAAAATTGGCATGTTTTTTTCCAAGATATTTGGACAATAACAGATGTTTGGGAATTGACGACTGGCTTGCGTTATGATCATTATTCCGATTTTGGTACAACTTTGAATCCTCGAATTGCACTTGTTTGGCAGACAAATGCGGCATTGACTACAAAACTGCTTTACGGACGGGCATTCCGCGCTCCTTCTTTCTTAGAACAATATGGCCTCAATAATCCAGTTGCACAAGGCAACCCGACTTTAAAACCCGAAACGATTGAAATGTGGGAATTAGCTTTTGTACATCAGAGTACTGATAAACTATTGCTTTCCTTCAATTCATTTTACTATAAATGGCAAGAAGCAATTCGTTTTGTGCCGGATTTACTGACTGACACATCCACCGCACAAAATATTGGCAGTCAAACTGGCTATGGTTTTGAAATTGAAGCTAAATGGATATTAAGCAACAATATCAGTTTATTGGGCAATTACGCTTATCAACGAGCCAAAGATGAAGATGCCGATCATGATGCAGGTAATTCTCCCCACCATCAAATTTATTTCTGTACCAATTGGCAATTTTTACCTCATTGGCACCTTAATACGCAGTTAAATTGGGTGGCGGATCGCAAACGAGTCTTCAATGATTTCCGTCCAGACATTGACGATAATATCACTGTTGATTTAACCTTGCATCGTACTGATTTTAAAAAAGATTGGAATTTTTCTATTGCTGTGCGAAATTTATTAAATGAAGATGTTCGTGAACCAAGTTTGGGGCCTGATAGAATGGGAATTATTGCTATCCCGAATGATTTACCTCAAGCAGGACGGCATTATTTTTTGAAATTGTTATATAAGTTTTAGGTTAAGGAACAACCTCCCCTTGCCTTTCCTTTGAAAGAAAAAGGACTTGGGGATAAATATCACTTCATGTTCCTCTTATTTTGGTAGTCCTCCAATATGTAGTGTTAAACCTGCTAGGTATTTGAGACCTAGCAGGTTTTTTGGAGTCATCACTACTTTATGGAGGACTACCCTTATTTTCAAATTTATTTCATGCACATTCCTTAAAAGCAATCAGTAATTAAAAACTACTACACCATTTAAATGTGAGGTTATTTTGAAACCACAATCTCGTGTATTACTTGTTGAAGACCTAGCCGAATTTGCAGAGTTATAGCAATTACCAATGATATGGTACACTTAGGATAAAAATTGGAAAGGCATATTTGGGATACTGCTATTGCCGAAGCTCTTAATACTATTACCTCTTCTGATGCTCGTAATTCTCTTATACATTGTCTTTAAGTTCGTATACTGTATTATCGGGAATTGCTATATATTGATATTTGCTTTTTAAACTATAGTGGTTCAGAATGTTATTTTTAAAATGAATTGCAAATTGCAAATATAATTATTACCACTTTTTAATTACCCCTTGACTAGTTAAGTATATTCAGTTAACTGGCACATAAGTTGCTGTATTTCTTGTTTTTTGAGTATTTATTTTTATTAGGAGAACAATAATGATTTTTAACCGTACATTATCACATACTTTTTTAGTAGTTATTTTACTATTTTTATCTTCGCTAGTTCTAGCTGCCCCACTTACTATTTCTGGGGTTCCACCTGATGCTAAAGTTGATTGGAGTTATAGCTTTACGCCGACAGTTGAGGGTGCTAGTGGTAATTTAACTTTTGGAATTAATAAAACCTCAGAGGAATTAAAAGGTTTAAGTTTTGATACCAGTACTGGTACTTTGAGTGGTACGCCGACTGAAGGTGGTTTTTTTATTGAGGATATTGAAATAACTGTGTCGGATAATGCAGAAACAGCAAAATTAGTTTTTGATATTAATGTCATTAATGTTAATAATACTACGATAGATGTTAACAAAGAACCAACAGCAGTTGCAATTAATTATCTAACTAATAAAATCTATGTGGCTAATAATGGTAGTGGTAATGTAACGGTGATTGATGGTTATAATAATAACGTAATTAAGATTGTTAGAGTTGGAGATCACCCAGGAGCAATAGCCATAAATCCGCAGACTAATAAAATCTATGTGGCTAATAATGGTAGTGGTAATGTAACGGTGATTGATGGTGATAGTTATGACGTAATTAAGACTGTAGCAGTTGGAAATCATCCAATAGCAATAGCCATAAATACACAAGATAATAAAATCTACGTGGCTAATGAAGGTCAATGGGGCGATAATGGCACAGTAACGGTGATTGATGCTAATAATAATAAAACAACTACTGTAACAGTTGGAAATCGGCCAACAGCAATAGCCATTAATCCACAAAATAATAAAATCTATGTGACTAATTTTGCAAGTAATAATGTAACGGTGATTGATGCTAATAATAGTAATGCTACAACTACTGTAACAGTTGGAATTTTTCCAAGAGCAATAGCCATAGATACGGAAGATAATAAAATTTATGTGGTTAATTCATGGAGTGATAATGTAACGGTGATTGATGCTAATAATAATAATGAAACAACTACTGTTACAGTTGGAAATAGACCAACAGCAATAGCCATTAATCCGCAAGATGGTAAAATCTATGTGGCTAATATAAGAAATGATAACGTAACGGTGATTGATGCTAATAATAATGAAACAACTACTGTAGCAGTTGGAAATGAACCAATAGCAATAGCCATAGATACGCAAGATAATAAAATCTATGTGGCTAATTCATATAGTGATAATGTAACGGTGATTGATGCTAATAATAATAATGAAACAACTACTGTTACAGTTGGAAATAGTCCAACAGCAATAGCCATTAATCCACAAGATAGTAAAATCTATGTGGCCAATTCATATAGTGATAATGTAACGGTGATTGATACTAATAATAATTATGAAACAACTACTGCTAGAGTTGGAGATAATCCAACAGCAATAGCCATAGATACACAAGATAATAAAATCTATGTGGTTAATTCAGGTCAATGGGGCGATAATGGCACAGTAACAGTGATTGATGCTAATAATAATGAAACAACTACTGTTACAGTTGGAAATAATTCAAGAGCAATAGCCATAGATACGAAAGATAATAAAATCTATGTGGTTAATCCAGGTCAATGGGGCGATAATGGCACAGTAACGGTGATTGATGCTGATAATAATAATGAAACAACTACTGTTACAGTTGGAGAGGAGCCAACAGCTATAGCCATAGATACGGAAGATAATAAAATATATGTGGCTAATTTAGGAAGTGATAATGTAACGGTGATTGATGCTAATAATAATGAAACAACTACTGTAGAAGTTGGAAATGGTCCAACAGCTATAGCCATAAATACGGAAGATAATAAAATTTATGTGGTTAATTCATGGAGTGATAATGTAACGGTGATTGATGCTAATAATAATGAAACAACTACTGTAGAAGTTGGAGATGGTCCAACAGCTATAGCCATAAATACGGAAGATAATAAAATTTATGTGGCTAATTTAGGAAGTGATAATGTAACGGTGATTGATGCTAATAATAATAATGAAACAACTACTGTAGAAGTTGGAGATGGTCCAACAGCTATAGCCATTAATCCACAAGATAATAAAATCTACGTGGCTAATTCATATAGTGATAATATAACGGTGATTGATGCTAATAATAATTATGAAACAACTACTGTGACAGTTGGAGATTATCCAACAGCAATAGCCATAGATACGGAAGGTAATAAAATCTATGTGGTTAATTCTTCTAGTGATAATATAACGGTGATTGATGCTAATAATAATAATGAAACAACTACTGTGACAGTTGGAGATTATCCAACAGCAATAGCCATAGATACGGAAGATAATAAAATCTATGTGGCTAATTCAGATAGTGATAATGTAACAGTGATAACACCTATAAAAAATACTCACCCTTATCCATTATCAGTGAACATAAATCCTAAAGATACAAATAAAACTTCTTTATTAGAACCAGCAATTTTTTCACTTAATACCATAGATGAAATAACTCAAATTTATTACCAGATTAAAAATAATAATGAGATTGGTGCTTGGCTTAGAGCGGAAATAATAGATAATAAAAATGCTAAAATCACAATACCCAAATTACGGCCAGGCAACCATCTACTTCGCACCTTTGCCACCAATGAAATAATGGAAACAACTCTAAACAACGTAACTGGTACTAATAGTCCATTTATGGGGGAAACAAGCTTTTCTTATTCCTTTGAGGTTATAACGAGTCCAATCATATTGTATAATAGTGATGATACCAAACTAATTGAAATAGAAGAAGATACAGAAGAGGCAAAAAACAATGGAACTTTAATATCAGAACTATTAGCCACTGGCTACAATGGTTATACCTTAAATGATGGAGATTACTATGCTCAAGAAGGAATTGCTGTTATTGCAGTGGATGATACTAATAATGGTACATGGGAATATTCAACTAATGGCGGTAGTACTTGGGTAGCTTTTGATAATCTTTCAGAAACAGAAGCTCGTTTATTACTTATTGATGAACCCAATAATCGTATTCGTTTTCAACCCAACATAAATTTTAATACAAAAGATGATGTTGCAAAACCAACTATAACTTTTTACGCATGGGATAAACAAGAAGGCGGAGGAATAAATGGAGGTACAGTTGATATAACCAAAATCTATGCATTAGAGCAGCTTAAACAACTAACTACCAAAGATGAAACTGGAAAGCCAACTTACCTTGACCAACTCACTGAAATCAGAGAAGAATGGCTAAAAAATCCCGGTGATTTAATCGACCCCTATGCTTTAAGCCCCGAAACCGAAACCGCCAGTATAACAATAACTGATAGCCCAGAACAATTTACCAAATTACATCTTGAGACCAGTGCATCGACCATTCTTAATGATGATCCAATAGACATAACTGGCAAATTAAGCGTATTTCCGGCTACTGGAGAAGACCTATTGGGATACGATATAGAACTTATTATTACCTCTCCAGATGGAAAAATAACCAAAACCGAATCAATCGAAACCAATACAGATATTGGCCAATTTAAAATTGAAGCTTTACAACTAAAAACTTTATTTGCCGGCAATATGCAAGATGGAGCTTTTGGACTTCAAGCTAAATTTAAAGGTACAGCTCATTTATCTGAATCAGAATCACCAATCGAAGCAGTATTAGTTGGAGCATCTGCTGGTTATGCTATTTTAGTCCAAGGCAAAATCCAAAATGAAGAAGGTTTAGCCGCTCACAACAAAACCATTCACCGTATCTATAAAAAATTCAAAGGTAGAGGTTTTGAAGACGACAACATAAAATACTTCAACTACGATACCAAACAAGAAGGTGTTGACGGTAAACCAATTAAAGCGGACATTGCAGCAGCATTTACCGAATTACAAGAGCGTGTTAATAGCAATCCAGCTCCTTTTTATGTAGTTATGATAGATCACGGTGGAATAGATGGAACTTTCCATATTTTCAATTCAAACAATGAACCCAATGATAATGTAATAACTCCAAGTGAATTAGACACATGGTTGAATGGAGTAGAAGATTATTTGGCAACAGAAAACTCTATCGCTCTTAAAAAACCACGTTTAGTTATGCTTGGCTACTGTTATTCTGGTAGTTTTATCTCAGAATTAAGCCAAGAGCCAATTTTTACTGCCGATAAATCTCTTGAAAATGCTGGCCGTATAATAATAAGCAGTGCCACCGCCCAAGAAGAATCTTACAAAGGTCCGGGTGAACCAGATGGAATCAGAAGCGGTGAATATTTCATGGAAGAATTTTTTATCCGTTTAGATAAAGGAGATAATGTTAAAGTAGCATTTGAATTTGCCACCGAAAAAACCGAAGCTTTCACTCGTAAAGGTGGAGATGCTAATACAACCAACAGTTTCCATGACGAAGCAACCCAACATCCATTATTAGATGATAATGGTGATAGTAAAGGTAGCAATACTCTTTCCGCAGATGGGAAAATAGCAGAGACAGTATTATTTGGAATTGGTCTCAACTACGATACTAATTCTGCTGAAAACCCAGCCGATATTCTTAATGTTAACAATACCATTTATCTAGGTGCTGATGAATCTGTTGCAACATTAGAAATAACTGTTAATGATGCCAACAGTGTTAATTCAGCTCCGGTTGATATCCGCAAACCAACAACTGTATTGACTTCTACCGGAAGTGAAACTAGCGGACAATTAGAAATTCCCGAATTACAACGCGTATTTATGAGTTGTAGTAGTGTTAATGTTTGTACTCAAAAGTTTGAGAAATTCGTAGAAGCCGGCATGTATGAAGCCTTTTACTTTGTCAAAGATAGTGAAACTAACAATATTTCACCAATTAAACGCTCAGTGATTTACAAAAACTACGCAAATAATCCGACTCCCACTGCATTTGACTTAATTGAACCAACAGATGGCAGTGAACACAAAACAACTTTGATGTTCAAATGGAATTCATCTACTGATACAGGTGGCCCAGTAACTTACAACTTTATCATTGCCAAAGATTCCAATTTTACAGACATAGCTTATCAACAGGAAGAATTGGAAACAGCCATGACTTATGTTGATGACAATGCTGGTTTAAAAAACCCAACTACTTATTATTGGAAAGTCGAAGCAGTTGATCCATTTGGGGCAAGAACCACTAGTAGTTCGGTATTTTCATTTAATACCAATAATACTAATTCTCCTCCCGGCATAGGCAGTATGCATATTTCCAGTGCATTAGACTTTACTCCAATAGGTGGAGCTACTTTTGAATTTTTTGAATTTCTAGATGGTGATGGTAATCCATTACCTAATCCCGATATGCACCAAGATCAAGGCAACTATAATATGTTATTGCCAAATGGGCGGCGACGAGCAAAGATTAAAGTTGAGGGTTATGAAGAGCAAGAAATTGACATTGATACAACTCAAGGTACTACTCGAATGAATGTTGAATTGATTCCTGATGGTGGAATTCCAAAGCAATATGGAGAATTACAATTTGCAACCACAACTACCAATATTGAAGAAACAATAGGTACTGCGACAATTATAGTCGAACGAAATAAAATAAGTAAAATGGAAACTAGCGATCCTGATATTAGCGTTGATTATTCAATAACTAATGGAAATACAACAACCGGAACTGATTATGAAGGTAATAACGGAACTTTAACTTGGAAAGCAAAAGATACGCTTGTCAAAGCTATTAAAATACCTATCATAAATGATGAAGAATATGAAGAAGATGAAACTTTTACCATCACTTTATCTAATTCAACTGGTGGTGCTATCTTGGGTGCTACTAAAACAATAACAGTAACAATTGTTGATGATGAAGCTGCCCCTGAGCCAGCACCGGGTATATTGCAATTTTCAAACGCAACTTATTCAGCTACTGAAGGTGACACAACTCTTAATTTAAATGTTGAACGGATTGATGGTCAAGACGGTGAAGTCTCAGTTCAGTATTTTGTGAATGGAACTTCTACTCTTGATTCTGATTAT
>JAUCGL010000088.1 GCA_030378105.1 Candidatus Halobeggiatoa sp. HSG11
GACGTTGCTTTGGTATCATTAATGTTGGACATTTGTTCCAACGCATATTTTTGGATACTTCAGATAGAAAATTATATGCTTTATAATCAATATATTATATTCAACGCAAATTACCAAAGAGCCAATAAAATCTACCATTTTGAAGGTTCGGTGGGTTTCCACTTCGTTCCTACTCACCCTACGAAAAACCATTTAAGTTAAAGAAATTTTTTTGGAGTTCAAAGTGAAGCTTTGTATTATTTATTTTAATAATCTTAAGCTACAATTTGAATTCCAACTGCTTAATTTAATAGCAATACTCCTTCTTAACTAAGAAAGGAATGGAAGAGGTATATAAACGATAAATATTATAAGTACAAAAATAAGTTAAAGATTTTAATCAATATTCAAATCAACCTGTTGCAATAAATTTGCTCGCATTTGTCGTAACTGGCTAGAATCTTTAGAAGTTTGAATATGTTTAGATAACTCATCCAAAGCATCATACCAAAAACCATGTTTAGCATAAATCAATGGCAATTTGTCTTTAGAACTAGCCTTTAATTCCGTAGTTAATTGAGCAGTTGGTTTAATCCGTATTATGCTGCCAGTAGCACTGACATCTAAACTGGGATAATCTTTATGGCAATTAATGGACAAATTAATTTGGTATTTGATTCCCGGTATTAATTCAAAATCTGGTATCGGCAAAGCCTGTATCCCTTTGGAAACTGACATTTTAAATTCCTTTTTAACTAACGGTGGGGCAAATTCAAAATCATTATCTGTAGCCAATTTATCTATTATTAATAACAATTCAGCATCTTGCAATGGTTGCGATACCCACCAATACAAAATTGGATGAGATGATATAGTTTTACCAGTATTTTTAGGCACTAATAAACGCAAAGCAAAATCATCTTGCATTTGAGTACAAGTACCACGCATACCTCGCATACCTCGCATACCACGAATTCCGCGTACATCAGCTTTAAACTCACGGACATTATCGTTAAATTCTGCCCCTTGATAAGAAATTTTATCCAATGCAGTCACATTCATTACAGCAAACATTGCTAGACTTAAAGTTATAAATTTGATACTATTCATAATATTTTCCTCAATATTGAATGACAAAGACCTTAATTAAGTTTTCAAAACTTAAATTGGTCTGTTGAAAATCATTTTACTACAATTTTAAAATTAGGAGTAATTTTTATGATTTCTAGGCTATTTTTTTGTGTATTAATATTATGTGTTACTGAAACGTTTGCCACTCAAAAGAGTCAAGATTTTTATCAACAAGGAAATTTTGCTCAAGCGATTCGTAATTTGGAACAATCAATAACACAATTACAACCGGGTAGTACAGAACATTTTAACGCTATTATCCGTTTAGCAGTGGCTAACCAAAAAGCTGGCAATAATTACACCACCGCTTATGATTTATTTCAACAAGCTTTGACTTTAAGTAATGATAATACGGCTCGTCAAGTTCTAGTGCATAGTTATTTAGGCGATTTATTGCTAGTTATGCAACAATCAGACGAAGCAATAACCCAGATGGAGAAACATTTAGAGACAGCTCGTTCTTTAGATGATTCAGCGATTTTAGTCAATTTTTTGAATAATCTCGGCAATGCTTTGGCTGTTGAGCAATATTATAAATCAGCTTTTCAGATGTATCAAGAAGCAATTGAAATAGCTCAACGTATTGATAACCAAAACTTATATATCCAAACTCTGCTCAACCAATTACGACTTGATTCTAAGTTAAATTCTTTGGAACCAAAAAAACTTGCTGAAGCAGTTACCTTGATAGAAAAACTACCTGCTAATTATGATAAGGCTTTTTATTTACTTAGTGTTGGAGAGCTATCTTTACATGGAAATGGACAACAAGCTAATAAAATATTATCCCAAGTTTTAATCTTAGCCAAAAAATATCAAAATAATCGCTTACTCTCTCATGCTAAAGGTTTTTTAGGTGAATTGTACGGACAACAACATCGCTATGATGAGGCTTTGTTATTAACAAGAGAAGCTGTTTTTGCTGCTCAAGATATTCCAGATACTTTATATATTTGGGAAACCCAGTTGGGGCATATTCTGTTGGCTCAAAAAAAATTGGCAGAAGCTTTAATAATGTTTAGACAAGCTTTAGAACATTTACAATTAATTCGCCAAAAATTGAATGTTGGTTTGCATAATTCACAAGACAATTTTTACCAACATATTCAGCCAATTTATTACAGTATTGCAGATATTTTATTGCAACAAGCAAAACTGGCTACTGATGATAAAAAGGATTTGTTAATTCAAGCAAGAGATACAATTGAGCAATTAAAGGAAGCAGAATTGCAAGATTACTTTCAAAATGAATGTATTTCAGCAGTTAAATCTAGTATAAAACAATTAGATAATTTGGGCGAAAATACAGCAGTGTTTTACCCTATATTATTGAAAAATCGCATAGAATTATTAATTAATATAGGAACTGAATTAAAGCAAGTTGTCATTCCAGTTTCTCATGCGGAAGTCAATGCAACAGTGTTGGAATTTCGTTCTAATTTACAACGGACTACAGAAGGTAGTTTTATCGTACAAGCCAAACAGCTTTTTCAATGGTTAATCGCTCCTTTACAAGAGGAATTTGATAAGCATAAAATTAACACGTTGATAATTGTTCCAGACGGTATATTGCGTACTATTCCTATGTCTGCGTTATATAATCCAACTAAAAAACGTTTTCTGTTTCATCAATTTGCTTTGGTGACAACTCCTAGTTTAAGACTAACCGATCCGCATAAACTGCCTCGCAAAAATGTCCAAATAATGTTAAATGGTCTATCGGAAGCCGTGCAGGGTTTTACTCCGTTACCAAATGTTATACAAGAGATTGAACAGATTGATAATATTTTTAACAAAAAGGAAGTGTTATTAAATAAGGATTTTTCACTGGAAGCAGTTAATCAGGCTCTACAAGCTGCTCCTTATGAAATTATACATATTTCTTCACATGGTCAATTTGATCGTAATCCTAAGAAAAGTTTTTTACTTACCTATGATAGCAAGTTGACAATGGATCGATTGGAAAAATTATTTCGAGTAACTGGATTAAGGAAGAAACAGGTAGAGTTATTGACTTTGAGTGCTTGTCAAACGGCTGTTGGTGATGAAAGGGCTGCATTAGGATTGGCCGGTGTGGCACTTAAGGCTGGGGCAAGAAGTGCGTTGGCAAGTCTTTGGTTTGTGGATGATGAAGCAACTTCTCAATTGATAGCTGAATTTTATCAACAGTTGCAAAATCCAGAATTATCCAAAGCTCAAGCTTTGCAAAATGCTCAACGGAAATTGGCTAAACAAAGACGTTTTCGACATCCAGCTTATTGGGCTCCATTTTTGTTGATTGGGAATTGGTTGTAAGTTGGTTGTTTGAATCAGAATTAACAGAATTATAGAATTTTCAGGATAAATTCACAAACTTATTTGGTTTAATCCTGTCAATCCTGATTCTGACAATTAATTCTCAAACAGTTGCAAATCATATAATTTTCTGGTTAAATAGATTGTAAGTAGCTTGTGGGCAGTTTTTCGACAACCCCAAGCCTAGACAATTAACTATTATCACTAGTCTTGCCGTGCAATCATTATAGCATGGTGACTTGCTTCCAAAGGCAAATTTATGTTATCACATTTATATATTGTTCAATCTAAAAATGGTCTAATCAAAATAGGCCGTAGTAAATGTCCCAAAAGACGTATCACTGAAATAGCTAAAGCCACCGGTACAAAAGTTATTAAGCAACATATATCTCCACTCTGTTTGAATGCCCATAAAATTGAGCGGTATTTACATAAACATTTTGCTAAACATCGACAAGAAGGTGAATGGTTTGATATTGATTTTGAAACAGCTGTTGACGAAGCTGAAAAACAGAAATTCCAAACTGAAGAGCCAAGTAAAATGATGCCATTTGAATTTAATGGTGACAAAATACGTACTTTGACTGATGAAAAAGGTGAACCTTGGTTTGTAGCTAAAGATGTTTGTAAAGTTGTAGAAATTAGTAAATACCGTGATGCTATTGCAAAACTTGATGATGATGAAAGGATGTCCATGATTGTGGACACCCTTGGTGGAAAGCAAAGAATGGTGTGTGTTAATGAATTTGGATTATACACACTCATACTCATGTCACAAAAACCTCAAGCTAAACAAGTTCGGCGTTGGGTAACTCACGAAATCCTCCCAAGTATCCGCAAAACTGGCCAGTATTCTATTCCAACTAATCAACAACTGAAAGGTAAAGTTGAGCAGAAGACTTTTGAGAGTTTCATTGCTGACTGTTTTATTCCCGATTCAACCAATAAGGAAAGAGCTAGAGATATTTATTTAATTTATCAAGGTTGGTGTTTGCAGAATAAATGTGAGGCTCGAACAATTCAATGGGTTGGAATGCAACTAAGGAAACAAGGTTATGGTAAAAGCAAATGTCCACCTAATGGTGTGGCCTGTTGGCATGGATTCCGACTGAATAATTTGGCTTGCCCAGCCAATCCAAGTAATTTGGAGGATTTACAGAGCTATCTATCTGCTTTGAGTAAAAATCTCGCTACTGGAATGCAATATTCTAATACGGAGTTATTGAGTTTGATTAATACTGCTAATCAGAAGGTTATGGCAATTCAATAATGTCTGAATCAGGATTTTCAGGATAAATTCACAAGCTATAGACATTCATAAAAATACATTTGTGTGAAACCTGCGAGGTTTTGGAAACCTCGTAGGTTTTTGTGAAGTTATTTATCTGAAAAACTATAGTTTTGTTTCATCCTGTCCATCCTTTAATCCGTTAAATCCTATTCAAAACACTTAAATATTACTCACCAACAATTCTGGCCGACAACTTGTCCAATCAACCTGTTTAGCTTCTTTAACTTCAGTTTTTAAATCAATATCTTCTTCCTCTTCAATAAGCACTAATTCGTTAGCAATAAAATCGGCTGGGGAAGGTTGGCTGCCAGTTAAATGGAATACATAGAAAGTGCTTGGTTCCATTATGTCTTCAATGGTGCAAGGTCGTCTCATATGGGCGGCAGCATTGAGGAAATTGATACCAAAAGCTTTTAAGGCTCCGGTTAAATCAACATCTATGGACTCAATTGCTACTTCGCCATCTAAACCCAAATTTGAGGAAGCACTTATTAAACTATTTGGAGAAGTTATGAATTGGTCAGCAACAATGCGAATATTGCCACCATGTCCTGCATCAGCTTGGGCTTTGATTTGACCTTGATTCAATACCACGAAATTGGGATTTTCAATCGTTATATTGCCTCCATCCCCGCTACCACCTTGTACGCTGGTAGTCATTTGCCCTTCTCGCAAAAACAGTAAGTTTGGAGTGACGATAGTCATATTACCACCGGTGGCGTGTTTGGCAGAGGTAGTGATTGTGCTACCATTGGTTATTTTTATCGTATTGGCTTGTACGGCAACATTACCGGCATTACCGGTTCCCATAGCGTTAGCTGTAATTATTCCACCATCTTTAATGTTAAGATGATTGGTTTCCACTTTAACATTCCCACCTTGTCCAATACCTAAAGATTGAGTAGAAATAGTACCAGCAGAATTGGTGATATTATCCGTAGCAATAACATGTACATTGCCACCAGGACCTTGTCCAATAAATATTTTTTTTCCTATCAAACCACCGCTAGCACTGTTAATTTCAGAACCAGCTCCCATGAATAAATTATTTATGCTAACAGTGACATCTCCAGCTACACCTTCACCAAGCGTACCTGCACTAATCCCGGCATAATCATCTATAATAAGATCATTAGCAGCAACAGAAATATTACCGGCAGCACCTTTACCAAAACTCATAGTGACAATGCCAGATTGGTTATTTTCAAGAGTAATCACACTGATAATAAGTAATCCTAAACGTCTTCCACTTATAGACATTGTGTTGGAGTTAATGTTTATTTTGCCGCCATTTCCATCTCTAAAAGCTGTGGATGTAATCAGACCACCACCGGTTATAATTATTTTATCGGCATTCACCGTAATGTCATTGCTGTCAGATATTCCATAATTATCGGTTGAAATCGAACCACCAGCTATATTTAAAAGTCCAGTAGTGATAGTAATACTACCTGATTTTCCACCATTGTAGGAGGTCACAGTGGCTAAAGTACTAATATTATCTTGTTTAGTAGTACCCAGAATAACAACCCTTCCCTTTCGTCGACCTGATATAAAAACGGATTCCGTGGCATTAATATTGATATCGCCACTTTGCCCTTTGCCATAGGTCTCACTACCAACGATACCTCCTTTATCCAGTAATATTTGTTTGGCTTTGATCGATATATCACCTGCATCACCGGTATCAAAATTGGTGCTTCCAATGACGCTTCCAGTGACTGTCAAATAAGGAACATTAATAGTTATAGCACCCGCATTACCACTATCCATCGCGTCATTCATTATAGCGTAAAATTCTCCTTTAATATCAATACTATCTGTCAATTTCAGGTTAATACCCTTACCATTCTCATCGGCCATCGTCTTGGCTTGAATGACCGCATCATCCATGAAAAATTGTCCACCACGAACAAAAACACTGCCACTGCCTCTACCACTGACTTCCATTAAGGTATTATTAGCTGTTATGGTTCCACCTTCAGCATTCAAGTCTAATCCAGACTCGCTTGGAATAACTTCACCTTGAGAAGCTACACTCGCCAAATTAATTCGTCCCGCTAGTGCAGATAATTTAGAACTAGCAAAAATCACCATGAATCCTTGTTCATCAAACACTATCGGAGAATTACCGTTCAAATTTAAATCTCCACCAATTAATGATAAAGTTTGTCCATAAGGCACAGCCAATGTACTGTCTTGTGTAGAAATTGATTTGGGAGAATCAGTCAAAAAACCAAAACTTGCAATCGGCGCAATCGTCAACAAACTATCACTCGGATTAAGCGCATCAAACCGCCCATTTTCTCCCAAACGTAAATAGTCAGCAGTGCTGGCATGAAAAGAGCCTTGCACATCCAATTGAGCATTCGGCCCAAACATAATTCCATACGGGTTAAGAAAATACATATCTGCATTGGGAATTGTCGAACGGATTAAACCATCAATGTTAGAAGGATTGCCACCAGTTACGCGACTTAAGATATTCTGCACACTGTTTGGCCCAGAGAAGGTGGCACTTTCCGCGCTATTCAAATTAAAGTCTTGGAAGCTGTGGAAGAGATTACCTCCATGTTGTTGACCCAAATCAGCACCAATTTGAAAATCAGGACCGGGTAAATTGATATTTTGGCCGAGTGTACCGTCAGTTACTATTTCGGCGTTGGAGGATAAAGTGATGATTAATAAAGATGCTATTGTTAAATGTTTCATTTTGTTTTCCGAATAAAGATTAACATAATTATAGGATTTTCAGGATAAATTCACAAGCTAGTTTTATTCCATCTTGTTAATCCTCAAATTCTGTAAATCCTGATTCAGACAAAGACAATCATTTTTTACAAGTTAAAGAAGCCAATTTTTCAGTTGAATTTTTAACCGAAACTGTTGTTTTAATAGGCAATATTTCGGATAACAACGGTCCACTTGGCAATAAATCGTCCAATGAGTTAGGCGAACCTTCACTTGGTATAACAACAAAGCTACTCATATTTTCAGTTATCCTTTGACCACAAGGAGTTTTCATTTGATTACTAGCATCCACAACTTTATCTGGTAACACAACCAAAAAACCATCCAAATCAACATCTATAGACTCAATTGCTACTTCACCATCCAAACCCAAATTTGAGGAAGCACTGATTAAACTATTTGGAGAGGTAATGAACTGTTCAGATTTAATACTTATGTTACCACCATGTCCTGCATCAGCTTGTGTTTTGATTTTGCCTTGATTTAACACTACAAAATTAGGATTTTTGATGGTGATGTTACCGCCACTTCCTACTCCCTTTGCAACACTGGTGGTTATTTCACTATTATTCAAATAAAGCAGTCTTGAAAGATTTGTTAATTCGATATTTCCTCCACCTGATAGAGTTGAGGCGGTACTTATGTTAGCATTTTCAGTTAATTGTATCTGTTGTGCTTGTAAATTAATTTGGCCAGCATCGCCAATACCATAAGCACGAGCGGAGATAGCTGAATCACCTTTAATATCCAAAAAATCGGTTTGTAAATTAATATTACCGCCTAGCCCATGAGTGTAGGTGTCAGTGAAAATTCCTGTTTGATTCGCTTGCGAATGTTGAGTAGTTAAACTAATATATTTTGATCGAATGTTGATACCACCACCATGTCCAACACCTATAAGCATTTCTGAAGTCGATATATCGTAAATACTATTACTCGCATTGATTTGCCCACCTTCAGTGAGAATCAAATTTTCAGTTTGTAGGTCAATAGTACTAATTTTTTCACCCAAACCAAGTGATGATGCAGTAATTGAACCTTCCTCAGTCAAATGAATGGTTTTGGCTTTCAACTTCAACTGTCCACCAGTACCAAGTAAAGAAAGACTTTGAATGCTACTTGTATTATGATTAACTTCCTGATTAGTACTTGGTAGAAAAATAATACCATCCCGTCGTCCAGATAAAAACAAGGTATCAGCCACATCTAATTGAATACTACCCGCTAATCCAAGGTCAGCCGCTGAAGTTGCAATAAAGGCACCTGCTGTTAGATTGATATTATTCGCTTGAATATGAATATTAGCTGCATTACCTACACTAAAACTTGCACTAGTAATAATTCCTCCAACCATATCAAGTTGTTGAGTGTTAATATCAATATTGCCTCCTAACCCTGATGAATAAGTCGTACTATCAATATAAGAGGGTAAATCTATAAACGGTACTCCATTGCGTATCCCACTTCCAACACCATATCCTGATATTAAAATAGATTCAGTTGCTTTAATAGTTAATAAACCACTTTTCCCACCAACAGATGCGTTAGAGATACCAGCTCCATTTAAGAGAGATAACTGAGCTACTTCTATGTCAGTATTTCCACCAATAGTTTCTGCCATTGGATTGGCTGATATAGCTACTCTATCCAATACTAATTTTGGTACTTTAATGGTTATTGAACCACCATGACCACTTCCAAATGCTTTGCTAGAAAAAGATTGAAGTCCAAGATGGTTCGGGTCACTAGTAGCATATAATAATTCTGTCAATTGAATATCCATGAGGCCCCCATCGAAGTCTCCCAAAGTATTAGTTTGCAAGGCACTATCTTGCATTTGTAACCACCCACCACGAATTTTAAGGTTGCCACTGCCTAAGCTACTGGTATCCACTAGAGTACGATTGAGAGAAATGTCGCCTCCTTGTCCGGTGATGGTTAAATCATTATTACTCACAATCACTTCGCCACTCGAACCAATTGCTGTTAGATTGAGTGTACCGCCAGTGGTTTTGAGGAAGGAAGTTGCAAAGGTCGCATAAATATTCAAGTCATCAAATTGGATTGGCAAAGTTCCCTGTAATTGTAAATCTCCACCAATTAATGACAAGGATTTGAATGGCGGAACTAACAAAGTACTGTCCTGCGTGGTAATTGGAGCTGGTGAATCACCAAGGAATCCAAATGCTTCAATTGGAGCAATGGTCAACAAACTGTCACTCGGATTGCGAACATCAAACCGGCCATTTTCCCCCAAACGTAAATAATCAGCAGTGCTGGCATGAAAGCTTCCTTGTATGTCTAATTGAGCATTTGGCCCAAACATAATTCCATATGGATTGAGGAAATAGAAATTTGCATTGGGAATTGTTGAGCGAAGTAGCCCATCAATATTGGATGGATTGCCACCAGTTACCCGACTGATTATATTTTGCACTGAATTTGGCCCAGAAAATGTTGCTGATTCTGAACTATTCAAGTTAAAGTCTTGGAAGCTGTGGAATAGGTTGCCGCCGTGTTGCTGGCCTAAATCTGCTTCGATTTGAAAATCGGGGCCGGGTAGGTTAATATTTTGGCCGAGTGTGCCATCAGTGATAACTTCGGCGTTGATTGATAGAGAAGTGACTAATAAAGGTATAGTTATTAAGTATTTCATTTTATTTTTCCTTTTAAATTGCCTGAATCAGGATTTTCAAAATTATAGAATTTTCAGGATAAATTCACAAGCTAGTTTTGTTCCATCCTGTTAATTCTCAAATTCTCAAACGGTTGCAAATCATATAATTTTCTGGTTAAATAGTTGGTAATTGGTTTAGGGTAGTTCGTAAACAACCCCAAGCCTAGACAATTAACTATCGTTGCTAGTCTTGCCGTGCAATCATTATTAATCCAAAACTTCGTTGGTACATCAAGGGCAGCAAATACCCATAATTGATGTTTTTTGCTCTGTAAAATATGACCATAATTCATCCATTTGTACGAATAGTAAATTTAGTCCAATTGTTATGCAAAGAAATGTATGAAATACTTTACTTTTTTCACCAATAGCTTCGACCCACCGTTCAATAGTTCTGACATCATGTCCTATAATATTATGCGATCTGTCCTACAGATAATCCACAGGAACACATTTTCGCAACCATTTCATATTCATAAAAACTACCTTGCTTTTTAAACAAGCCTGAATACCTTGTTTCTGAAAAACGATGATTACCACCATGACACTTCAACATTTGTCGGGGGATAGAGTCAGATTTTGTTGTATAAACACCATCTTTGGTTATTGTAATTCATTGGGTCTTGGTAGCAGGGACATTTTTTATCTGGACATAAAAGTTGTATTTTTGTATTAATTTTTTCGCACATATATTACCATAATTTTATTAAGTGTTTATATCTGTATAAAATATTATGATAACATACCTGCATTGGTTTGTGGGGACTACCGTTTTTCAGATAAATAATTTCACTTAAAACCTACGAGGTTTCCAAAACCTAGCAGGTTTCACACGAATGTATCTTAATGGATGTCTATAGGTTCACCCCTTCGGGGTTAACAATTGATTCATAAACCCTGAAAGGGTTGAATGTGAATAACCACCGATGAAATCGGTGGAATATAGTAAGTCCCATAATTTGGCATTCTTCAACACATATTTGACAGTTATTTCGGGAATGAAACGAAGTGGATTTCCCAAAATCTAAATTAAGCAATCGTTTCGGGAAATACGTTTCACTTCATTCCCGAAACAACTGTTCACTAATTTTTAATTTTTTACATCCATAAATTGGGATACAAAAATTAGTCAAAATAGCTGTTTTTCGACAGGCTAGTCAGATTCCCATTCCCATGAGGACATGATTTCGTGGGCATGACAATTAATTATTTTTATCAACGAATCTATTATAGTCAGTCATAGGCGTTCTGGATAATTCATAACTAATTGATATATATATTTAATTATGAATGGTTAACTGTGAATATTTAATTGTTAATGAAAGTCAAAATCATTAATAATTAACCATTCATAATTAATAATTGCTATACCATTCAATCCTTATCCGCATTTGATATATCAGAATCAGTCTTTGGCTTAAGAATTTTACCAAGAGTTTCAGGTAATTCAACACCAGACATATTTGCAAATTCATGTAATGGTGGCAAAATTTTTGTGATACTAGAAATCCAATTAGCTGTTGTTGAATGATCACCATTAGCTGTATCCATAACCACAATTTTATCAAACTTAATATTGCTGATAGCTTTGGATTGAGCATCAACAATTTTTGGTAATTGCTCAATAACCATCAGAGTTGCGGCCTTATCTGGATCGCCACCAATAGCAGCTACAATAGCCTTGAAACCATCAGCTTTTTTAGCCATTTGCTCATAGATACCTTTGGCTTGTCCAGACATTTCTGCTTTCAGTGCTTCACCTTTACCCTGCCCGTCAAGAACCATCTGAGCTTTTTTAGCTTCTGCATCAATAATTTGTTTATCTTTTGCAATTTCTGCTGGTACAACAACATCAGCTTGTTGAGTTGCACGTTCTCGTTCTGCACGAGCAACTTCAGCTTGCTGTTCTGCTACATAACCAGCTTCTTGAGCTGCTGCGGTTTGTACTGCTTCGGCAGAATCACCACGCCGTTTAGCATCTGCTTCTGCTTCTCGACGATCAGCGTTGGAATTAGCTTCAACAACCATTGCTTTATTTTCACCAGTTATAGCTCGTGCATTAGCATCAGCAACATTAACTCGTTCTTCTTGTTTAGCATTTGCGGAACCAGTTTCACCATCTCGCTGTTGTTGAGCAACTTGAACTTTAGCACGGTTAATCGCTTCAGCAGCAGCTTTTTCACCCAAAGCTTTCAAATAGCCTGATTCGTCAGTGATATCAGCAATATTGACATTAATAAGCCGTAAACCAATTTTTTTCAGTTCACTTTCGATATTTTCCATCACTTTCTGGCTAAACGTGTCACGATCAGCATTGATTTCTTCAATATTCATCGTTGCGATAGTTGCTCGCAATTGGCCTAAAATAATTTCTTGGGCCATTGCTTCAAGAGCGTCTGGAGTGAGGCCGAGTATACGAATGGAAGCATTGTGCATAAGCTCTTCAGTAGTGCCAATACCAAAAGTAAATTTGGAAGGAACATTGACACGAATATTTTGTTTAGAAAGAGCTGATTTTAATGGAACATCGGTGGTTATTGGAGTTAAATCCAAATAGGAATATTGCTGGATAAATGGCCACACAAATGCGGCTCCACCATGAATTGGTAACGCAGATTTGCCGGCACCAATTTTACCATATTTAACTAGAATTTTATTGGAAGGACAGGTTTTATAACGGCCAACAAATATTGAAAAAAAACCTATGATAAACAAACCAATGATGACTGCGACTACTATATAATATGTAAACATAATTTAACCCTTGTTAGTTTATAAGAATGACTATGAATGGTTTTATATATTAACTCATTGTTATTTGAGCATAAAACAGGATTTAATGCTCCTCTCCTTGATTAAGGAGAGGTAAGGAAAGAGCAGAAATTATGAGAAATAACTACTCTAAAATTTTAACGCCATCATCACTTCCCAACAACAATACATCAGCCCCACGAGCTGCAAATAAACCATTTGTCACCACACCAGTTATTTGATTAAGTTTAGTCTCTAAAGCAACTGGTTCACTTATTTGCAAATTGTGTATATCTAAGATTAAATTACCATTATCAGTAACAAAATCTTTTCTCCACATAGGTTGACCGCCAAGTTTAACTATTTCTCTTGCGACATAACTACGTGCCATTGGAATAACTTCAACTGGTAGCGGAAATTTACCAAGCATATCAACTAATTTACTATCATCAGCTATACACACAAACCGTTTACTTACCGCAGCCACTATTTTTTCACGAGTTAAGGCTCCACCACCACCTTTAATCAAATGTAAATGGCGATTGGATTCATCAGCACCATCAATATACACAGAAATTTCATCCACACCATTTAAATCCAATACTGGAATTCCATGTGATTTCAATCTTTCCGCAGTAGCATCGGAACTAGCAACTGTCCCTTCAATTTTATGCTTAATTGCAGCCAAAGCATCAACAAAATGATTAGCTGTACTACCAGTACCAATACCAATTATTGTATTTTCAACAACATATTCTAAAGCTGCCTTTGCAACTTGTTGTTTTTTTTCATCTGGGGTCAAAATATAATTCTCCGTTTACACCATACCAAGGATGTTAAAACCACAATCAACATAGGTTATTTCACCAGTGATTGCGGAAGCTAAATCAGAACATAAAAAAGCAGCAGTATTACCAACTTCTTCGATGGTAACATTACGCCGTAAAGGAGAATTTTTCTCAAAATAATCTAACATGCTACGAAAATCAGCAATTCCAGAAGCGGCTAAAGTACGAATTGGGCCAGCAGAAATAGCATTAACTCTTATGCCTTCTGGTCCTAAACCATGAGCTAAATAACGAACATTGGCTTCTAAACTGGCTTTAGCCAACCCCATAACGTTATAATTAGGAACTGCACGCACAGCACCAAGATAACTTAAGGTCAATAAAGCTCCATTACGTCCTTGCATCATACTACGACCAGCTTTTGCTAGAGCAGAAAAACTGTAAGAACTTATTTCATGAGCCGTTTTAAAACCTTCTCGACTTGAATTGTCCAAATATGCACCATTTAGTTCTTCTCTTGGTGCAAAAGCGACTGAATGAATAATTATATCTAACCCATCATCCCAAGTTTTTTGTAATTCAGCAAATACATTGTCAATTTGTTCATCACTACTTACATCACAAGGTATTGTTATATCAGATTTACAATCAGTTGCCATTTTAACAACTCTACTTTGTAATTTATCATTTTGATAAGTAAAAGCCAGTTCTGCTCCTTCACGATGCATAGCTTGAGCTACTCCCCAAGCGATAGAACGGTTACTTGCCAAGCCAACAATTAAGGCTCGTTTACCACTTAACATTCCCATAATTATCCTATTTTGTTTAATGTAATAAAAATTTTGGAAAACATTTTGCAAGAAATTAAGAATTAATTAAATATTTAAAATTATAATTTTTCATGCAGTTTATTTTAACTTAAAATTAGATATAATTATTTATATTTAGTTGCTATAATATTAACCAAGTAATATAAAAATTATATTCAATTATGTCCAACAAACTTAGAAGAAAATTTATTCGTCATCCAACTCATATACCTATTAAAGTAGGCTATGTTAATGATGAATATTTGCACAATAAAGAATATCTGAACAATGTGAGTTTAGGCGGTATAGCATTTGAATCAGATTCTTATTGGAAACCAGACACTATTATTAGTATTAATATATTAAATAATACCTTACAATTTAATGGTAAGGTTGCATGGTGCAGGCAAAACAAAAATTATTTTGATGTTGGTGTCGAATTTATCACAGAACTAGATTCTACCAAGGATGTTGATAAAAAGGAAGGGCAAATAGAATCATATAAGCAAATGTTAATAGACATTGGAGAATGTGATCAGTACTATATTATATAGGACAGTCTTCTATGATTATTAGGATGGATAACAGAAATTTCATGATGTCCACAGAACATCCATATTCCGTATATCAGTTATTAACTTAAGATTACGCAGAAAGCCTTTATATTCCACCGATTTCATCAGTGACTATTCACATTCAACCCCTTCAAGATTTGAATAACCCCAACGAGGTTAAAATTAAATAGCCATAGGTGAAACCTATGGAATCAAATTAAAAATGTTCTCTGCGTCAACCATCAGCTATTTAGGAAAGATGTCTAATAAAATTACACCTCTCCTTTGAAATTTTTTTCTTAATTTTGGGGGGGAGTGAGCAATTACCTTACAATCAATCACTGGACCTGCCAAATTATTTAATTATTAATATATATTAATAATTAAGAAATTGTATTTATTTTATTAAACCATGTCTTATAATAATAATAACATTATATTTTTTATATATGTTATAAAATACAAAATGTTATGTCTATTTAACCTATTTTAACGTTAAAAATAATAAAAAAATATAACCATATTCTTCAATTTTTTGTTATTATCTGTATATTAATAAGCATTTCAACATATAACAATACTTTCTTTAAGTATTTTATAACTTTTACTTAATAAATACCTGATTTAACAGAAAAATGACATACACAGAACCAAATAGATTGCCACCACGTCGTCGTCGTAGAACTCATAAAAAGCGTTCACCACCACCTCGTCGTCAAAAATTTCATTTCAAAATAAGATGGATAATTATTTTAGTGATTATGGTATTTGTTGGTAATTATATAAGTGGAATAGACATAAAAGTTCGCAAACAATTTGAAGGTAAGCGTTGGGCATTACCAGCCCGAGTCTATGCAAGTCCATTAGAATTATATAGTGGCAGTAATATAAATCCAGAGAGTTTGGCTAAAGAATTAAAAGCTTTAGGTTATCAGCATTCTAAACAACTTTATGAAACTGGGCAATATCAACGTAATAAAGATAAATTTATAATAACAACTCGGGCTTTTAAATTTTGGGATGAAGCAACATCAACACGTAAAGTACAAGTCCGTTTTAATGGCAACATAGTTAAATCTATCACTGAATTGCAAACTAAACGTCAGATACCACTCTTACGTTTAGAACCAAGACTTATAGGTAAGCTTTATCCAACTCATAATGAAGACCGTATCTTAGTTCAATTAAAAGATGTGCCAAAACAGTTAATTGATGCCATAATTGCTGTTGAAGATCGTAATTTTTATAGCCATTATGGAGTAAGTATACGTGGCATTCTTCGGGCTTTTTTTGAAAATGTTAAGTCTGGTGAATTAGTTCAGGGTGGTAGTACATTAACTCAACAGTTGGTTAAAAACTTTTATTTAACTCCTGAACGTACTTTAAAACGTAAAATAAATGAAGCTATTATGTCCGTATTACTGGAATGGCATTATAGTAAGGAACAAATTTTAGAAGCTTATTTTAATGAGGTTTTTTTGGGTCAAGATGGAAATCGAGCTATTCATGGAATGGGAATGGCGGCTAGATTTTACTTTAATCGTCCTTTGAAAGATTTGAGATTACCGCAATTAGCATTGTTGGTTGGTTTAATACGTGGCCCCACAGTTTATAATCCACGTTTACATTCACAGAAAGCATTAGACCGACGCAATATGGTATTGGATATTATGGCCCAAGAAAATAAAATTTCTTCTGAAAAAGCTTTATTGGCCAAAAACACTCCGCTGGACATTATTAAAAAAATGTCGGAAAAATTTCCTTACCCAGCTTTTATAGGTTTTGTACGCCATCAACTGCATAAAGATTATCGTGAAGAAGATTTGCGTTCTGAAGGTTTGCAGATTTTTACAACTTTAAATCCAACTATTCAGAGAATAGGTGAAAGGGTTATGGTAAGGGGTTTAAGAAAGTTGCAGAAAAAAACTCGTAAAGCTCGTAATCTACAGGGAGCAATGGTTGTCACCAACGTTGAAAATGGCGAGGTGTTAGCGTTTGTGAACGGTAAAAATTCACAATATGCCGGTTTTAATCGACCTCTCAATGCGATTCGTCCAATAGGCTCTTTAGTTAAAATAGCGGTATATTTAACGGCATTGGAAAGAAATAATAGTTATTCATTGACAACAATTATTAATGATAAGCCTTATACATGGGTAGATCGTAATACTGGCGAAGTGTGGAAACCACGTAACTATGATAAAATTTCTCATGGCCGAGTACCGCTATACTATGCTCTAGCTCATTCTTATAACCTTGCTACAGTTCGTTTAGGTATGTCGTTGGGATTGGGTAAAATATATGAAACTTTAGAACGTTTAGGTGTAGAAAAAGAGTTTAAGACAAGATACCCCTCAATGTTGTTAGGTAGTATTTCCTTAACTCCATTAGAAGTTACGCAGATGTATCAAACTATTGCTAGTGGCGGTTTTCGTATTCCGTTAAAATCAATTCGAGCAGTTTTAGATCACAAAGGTGAACCTCTGAAACATTATGGATTGGAAATAAAGAAACGCTTTGATGAAGCACCAGTATATTTATTAAACTATGCATTACGACGTGCTGTACGAGAGGGAACTGGACGTAAGGTTGCCAGAACTCTACCATCAAGAATGGTTTTAGCTGGTAAAACTGGTACAAGTAACGATAAACGTGATAGTTGGTTTGCTGGGTTTGGTGGCAAATTTTTAGCGGTGACATGGGTTGGTCGTGATGATAATAAACCAATGGGATTAAGTGGTGGTACAGGAGCGATGGTTGTTTGGCGAGATTTCATTGCATCTATTCGTCCCAATACATCTTTGTCACCAGCACCTCGCAATATAAGGTGGCGTAAAAAAGGTTCAAAACGCATTCCATATATCGTTGGTGGTAGTAGTAGCAATCAAACTACAGCCAAGAATGGTTTGTTTATATTTTAAAATTTTGTCGCTACAGACTCAGAAAAATAAAAGTTCTCAGACCTGACAGGTTTCCAAAACATGTCAGGTCTCTTGGCCAAAATATTTATCTGAAAAGCTATACATATTATAAACTAGGATAGCTTCCGAAATGAAAGATAACTACAGAATGTTACTTCGCTAGGTATTTTCTATCAAATATCTATAATTACTTTGGAAATGTTTAATTATAAACACACCTTATCTGAAAAAAATCATGACAACTAAAACTGTAAATATTCCTAAAATCAATTGTGGCCATTGTACCGGTACAATTGAACGAGAAGTAAGTGAGCTAGAAGGAGTTAATTCCGTAACAGCCAATAAAGACAATAAAACGGCTACTATTGACTGGGATGAAACGACAATTAAATGGGAACAAATATCTGAATTATTAGAAGAAATTGGATTTCCATCTGTAGACTAATTTATTAATTAATATATACGAAGCATCCGTATGGTCTGAATATATGTTGGCAGTCTTGGATAACAGTATTAAGGTGGTAAATAATTAAGTTTGATTGATAAGTTGTATGCTTTGCTAACTTTGAATTCTACTCTACTTGATATTTGCTACCAATTCCGTAGTTCCCCAAATTTTGGCTGATATTTTTCCATTTGTAGCTATAAATTTCTTCCAATCAATTGGTTCATTCGTCACTATTGCTTTAAAGTATTCTTGCCCAATTTCTAATGTTAGTTTGGGCATAACAACAAGAGGTGCATCAGCTTCTATTGCTGTTTGAGATTCGGGCAGTGAATAAATTTGCTCATTTTTGACGGTTTTATTAAACAGCAATTGAGATAATTCACCAGTGGGTGAGATGTTGAATAATGTCAGATATGCGGTTTTTTCTGAAGGAAAATCTCCAACTTTGTAGTGCAATACTATTTCATCTTCAGTTGTGAATTCAGTGACATTAGGAATATTGTTTATCCACATTGCTATTGAAAAAGATGCGGCTGGATTTTGCAAACTTTTAACTTGAGCAACAATATCAGTGGGAATCTTTTTTTGTGGTTCAGGACTTTTAGGGGTTTCAAGCCATGTTTGAAACATTATCAGAACGATACCAACAATCATCGGTGCGGCAATGGCAACGATAAGGGCATCTTTCCAGTCAAATTTTATTTCCATTTTCATAATTGATTATCTCTTTTGGGTAGTATTGAATAAAGAAAAACCTGGCAGGTCTTGAAGACCTGCCAGGTTTGCTTTTTATTTAACAGCAATCTCAACTCGGCGATTTTTAGCTTGTGCTGTTTTTGAATTGCCGGGTACGAGTGGGTGCTTGCTGCCATGACCTTTTGCTTGAATCCGGTTTTGCTCAATATTTTGGTTAATTAAACCTTTTTTCACTGTGTAAGCACGTTGTTGAGAAAGTTCCAAGTTAAGTTGCTGACTTTGTTTCATGCTTTTGCCACGCCAGCGTTGATTGTCTGAATGTCCATCTATTTTTATCCAAGTGGGTTTGACAAATTTAAGGTCCGCAGCAATTTGATTAAGTTGTTGGTTTGATTTTTGTTTGAGGGTTGCTTTACCTGAGTTGAAAACTAAATTGCGAAAAATAACTACGTGTTGCATTTTGGCTCTTAAACCACAGTCGGCTAACATTTTGTTGACTTTTGCTCGTCGCTTTTCATTGAAGAGCAGTAACAAACTGTCTTTATTTAGGATTTTTCCTTCTTCAGTAACAGCATATTGATTGTTTTCCAAAAGTTCGACAATTCGGGCTTTGGAATCTTTATCTGTTTTACAGGCGTGAAGATGAGCTTCTAAACTGAGGGGAGATTGGCCTTGTTTACGGTAGGTTTCCCCCACGGCTTTCTCATAAAAATTCTTGAAGTTTTGGTATAATATAAAGCAGATTTCAATAACCATAATTTTTGAGAAGAAGAATACCTGTGAACAAAACAATACCTTATTCAGACGAAAAAATCATC
>JAUCGL010000089.1 GCA_030378105.1 Candidatus Halobeggiatoa sp. HSG11
GAATATAGTCAAAATTTTAGATAAAATACCCAGCTTTAAGTTGTTGGTGTCTTTGTTGAACAAGGTTTAGGTGCAGCATCACAGTTGGAACGCTTACGAGAGTCCTTCTTTTTTTTAATTGGTTGTTGTACTTGAGAAAAAATAAGTGATGTAGTAGGATTTTCAAAAGTTAATGCACTTGTATTAACAGCTAAACCAAGCACTAATATTGACATGCTTAACGATAACATAAACGACTCTCCATAAGGATTTGTAATTATATAAATAATTTGCGATTGGTAACAATTTGAAATCCAAAATTTTTGGACACTGAAGTCCTCAAAGTGATACCATATGTCTATGCTAATATCTATACACAAGGTTAAGGATATTAGTAGATGAACATCACAACAATATGAACAAATACCTCAAAACAATTATCATTACAATAATATTGAGTTTATCAGTATCAGTACAGTCCATGGAATTTGGACATTTATCTATTGATGCTGGTTTATCTCAAGGCACAATTTATACCATCTTACAAGACAGACAAGGATTCCTTTGGATTGGAACTCAAGATGGCTTGAATAAATATGATGGTTATGAATTTACAGTCTATCGACATGATCCGCAAAATATTCATAGTTTGATTTATAACGAAATTTTCGTTATTTATGAAGACACTACTGGTACAATTTGGATTGGCACTGGTGATGGGTTGGAACGTTACGATCATGAACAAGATAAGTTTATTCACTATCAAAATGATCCACAAGATCCACATAGCTTAAGCAACAACAACGTTTGGTCAATTTATGAAGACAATCAAGGCTTCTTATGGATTGGCACAAATGGTGGTGGGCTTAATCAGTTTGATCGCCAAACTGGTCGTTTTATACATTATCAGCATGTTCCTCAAAATCCCTACTCTGTTAATCATAGTTCCATTTGGCCTATTTATCAAGATAAAAATGATACTCTTTGGGTTGGTACTAATGGTGGTGGACTTAGTAAGTTTGATTATCAACAAAAACGTTTTACCAATTATCTGTTAGATGCTGAAAATACTAGTAATTTTAGTAATGTTATAGCTTCTATTTATGAAGATAAAACTGGTGTTTTATGGGTTGGTACTTTGAATGGTTTACATAAATTTGATCGACAACAAGAAAAATTTACTAGCTATTATCATAATCCAAATAATATTGGTAGTTTAATCCATCGATCAGTTTGGGCTATAACCGAAGGTAAAGATGATAAATTGTGGATTGGCACTGGTGGTGGTCTTAATCTGTTTGATCGTAATACTGAAACATTCACTCAAATAACAAATAGAGCTAATAATTTAAAGGTAATTTTTTCATTATTATATCAAGATGATAGTAATATTATGTGGATAGGAACTGAAGGTGATGGCTTAAGTTACGTTAATTTAGAACCGGAAAAATTTACCCATTATGCGTATGAACCTAATAATTATAATGGATTGAGTAATAACGAAGTTTTTGCAATTTATGTTGATAATGAAGATGTTATTTGGGTGGGAACTGAACATGGAGGTTTAAATAAATTTGATCAATCAGGAGTGACATATTATCGACATGATTTACATGATTCCAACA
The DNA here is from genome assembly GCA_030378105.1 of Candidatus Halobeggiatoa sp. HSG11. Classification (GTDB taxonomy): domain Bacteria; phylum Pseudomonadota; class Gammaproteobacteria; order Beggiatoales; family Beggiatoaceae; genus DRQV01. The sequence continues at coordinate 1,605 of JAUCGL010000089.1, forward strand.
GTATAAGCAACGATGAAATTCAAGCTATTTATGAGGATAGAAAAGGATTTTTGTGGATTGGTACTTATGGAGGTGGAATAAATCGCTTTGATAGAAAAAAATTTACTACCTACAAAAATAAACCTAATGATAAAAATAGTTTAAGCAATAATTATGTATTATCAATCCACGAAGATCAGGCTAATAATTTATGGATTGGAACTCGTAATGGATTAAATAAATTTAACCATAAAGATAATAGTTTTAAACGTTATATACATGATCCAAATGACTCAAATAGTTTAAGCCATAAAGAAATTTCTGTTATTTATGAGGATAGTAAAAAAACTCTATGGATTGGTACACATGGTGGTGGTTTAAATAAACTAGTACAAGAGAAATTTGTCCATTATCAGCGTGAAAAATATAATATTAATAGTTTAAGTGATGATGATATTTTGTCTATTTATGAAGACCAAGCTGGTATTTTATGGATTGGAACTCTTGGTGGTGGGCTTAATAAATTTGATGGTAAAAAGTTTACTAGCTATCGAACACCTACGTTACCCAATGACACGATATACGGCATTTTAGAAGATGAACATGGCTATTTATGGCTAAGTACCAACAAAGGTTTGGTAAAATTTGATCCTCAAACCGGTTTATCCACTAATTACGATGTTTCAGATGGTTTACAAAGTAATGAATTTAACACTGGAGCTTATTATAAAAATAAGCATGGTGAATTATTATTTGGTGGTGTTAATGGATTTAACATATTTAATCCCAGCAAAATCAAAAACAATTTCTATATTCCATCAGTAGTTATTACCAAATTAGAAATCCTCAATAAGTCATTGAAAATAGGTGAGGACTCTCCTTTAAAGCAACATATAAATATAACTAAAGAAATAACTTTATCTCATAAGCAAACATTTTTTGCTATTGAATTTGCGGCATTAAACTTTTTACAACCTCAAAAGAATCAATATGCTTATAAATTAGAAGGTTTTGAACAAGATTGGAATCAAGCTGGAACAAGACGTAAGGTTTATTACACTAATGTACCGCATGGAGAATATACTTTTCAAGTAAAAGGTAGTAACAACGATAAAATTTGGAATGAACAAAGTAAAGAATTAAAAATAATTATTTTACCACCACCTTGGCTAACTTGGTGGGCTTATACAATATACATTTTGATTTTGCTGACAATTATCATGAGTTATATGCGGCATCAAAAATTAAAATTAATAGCTAAACAGCAAGAATTGGAATATGAACAACAGATTGCTATTCAATTAAAAGAAGCAGATCGGTTAAAGGATGAGTTTTTAGCTAACACTTCGCATGAATTACGTACCCCTTTAAATGGAATTATTGGTATTGCTGAATCTCTGATTGATGGTGCTACCGGTCAAATTAATCAACAATTACATACCAATCTAACTATGATTGTCAACAGTGGACAACGTTTAGCTAATTTGGTTAATGATATTTTAGATTTTTCTCAATCAGAACAACTTAACTTATTTATTCAACCAGTCAACATATATGCTGTCACCGATGTAGTATTAAAATTTAGTCAACCTTTAGTTGGTAATAAAAATTTAAAACTAATTAATGCAATCAGTCCAAGTACTATCTCTGTTAATGCTGATGAAAGTAGATTACAACAAATTCTATATAATTTAGTTGGTAATGCAATTAAATTTACTGATAAAGGTACAGTAACAGTATCAGCTCAGATATTAGAAAATAAATTAGCAATTACTGTAACAGATACCGGCATTGGTATTGTCCCAGAAAAAATGGAACGAATTTTTAAAGCTTTCGAACAGGCAGACGGTTCAACAGCTAGAATTTATGGTGGTACTGGTTTAGGATTGGCTGTAACTAAACAGTTAGTGAAATTACACGGGGGGACAATAAAACTGCACTCCAAACCAAAAGTTGGTTCAGAATTTACCTTTATTATTCCACTTAATAATCCTTTAACAGAGCAAATATTACCAAAAAATACTCCATCAATAAATTTACAAAAATATGTAGAACAACCTGCAACTAATTATGTAGAAAATGATGAAATAATTGCTGATAATTATATCTTGGTTATTGATGACGATCTAATTAATAGACAGGTAGTTGTCAATCATTTACATTTGTATAACTATGTTGTTAGACAAGTGGAATCAGGAAGTGAAGCATTAAAATATATCAAAAACAATAAACCTAGTTTAATTTTATTGGATGTTATGATGCCACAAATGAGTGGTTATGAAGTTACCAAAAAAATCCGAGAAATTTGGCAAGCAGATGAATTACCAATTATATTGCTAACCGCTAAAAATCAAACAGATGATATAGTGACTGGTTTAGAAAGTGGAGCTAATGATTATTTAACTAAACCAGTTTCCAAAAAGGAATTACTGGCTCGAATTAAAACTCATTTGTATATTTTGCATCTTAAAAAAGAAGCATTACAAACTGCAATAGAAAATAAAAACAAGTTAAAACAATTATTAGAAGGTTTACCAATAGCTGTAGGGATGCTTAATAGTGATGGTAATCCATATTATATTAATAAAAAAGCTAAACAATTGCTTGGTAAAGGTATTCCTAACTCAAAGATTGAAAGCAAAGAACTTTCAAAAGTTTACCAACTTTATGTAGCCGGTACCAATCAGTTATACCCTACAGAAAAATTGGCTGTTGTACAAGCATTGCAAGGTAAAAGTGTTAGGGTTGATGATTTAGAAATTCATCATCCAGATAAAGTTATTCAACTGGAATCTTGGGGAACTCCAATTTTTGATAGCAATGGAAATATAACTTATGCTGTATCAGTTTTTCAAGATATTTCTGAACGTAAACGAGTAGAACACTTACTAACAGAATATAATCAGACTTTGGAATTGGAAGTTGCAGAAAGAACTCAAAAATTATGTGAAAATGAAACTCAATTATTATTGGAAATTGAAGAAAGAAAACGAACTGAAAATGCTTTAAAAAATAGTGAAGAAAAATTCCGCCTATTATACGAAAAAGCTCCACTTGGTTATCAGTCATTAAATGCTGAAGGAAAATTTATTACTGTTAATTCAGTCTGGTTAAAGATGTTTGGTTATACAGAAGAAGAAATAGTTGGACATTGGTTTGGGGATTTTGTAACTGATTCTGAAGCATTTAAAAATAATTTCCCAATCTTAAAAAAAATAGGTAAAATTAATGGTGTTCAATTTGATGTAATTTGCAAAAATAACAATACAATTCCAATTGAATTAAATGGTAAAATTATATTAGATGAAAACGATAATATCGTACAATCTCATTGTATTTTACAAGATATAACTGTGCGAAAACAGATGGAACAAGCTTTACGTTCGGAACATGATAATCTCACTAATATTTTGGAAACAATGGAAGATGGAGTTTATATCGTTAATCAACAGCATCAAATTGAATATGTTAATCCGGTTATTCAGAGAGAATTTGGTTCTCCAAAAGGAAAAAACTGTTATGAATATTTTCATTTTAGTGAAAATCCTTGTCCTTGGTGTAAAAATGATAAAGTTTTTGCTGGCGATACTATACGTTGGGAATGGTTTTCACCCAAAAATCAAAAAACCTATGATCTCATAGGCACTCCAATGAAAAATCTTGATGGTAGTATTTCCAAATTAGAAATATTACGAGACATCACTAAACACAAACAAATTGAAGATGAGTTAAAACAAGCTAAAAAAACTGCTGAAATTGCTAACCGCTTAAAAAGTGAATTTGTAGCTAATATGAGTCACGAAATTCGTACTCCTATGAATGCTATAATAGGTTTTGGTCAACTAATTTCAGATACTGAATTAACTAAAGACCAAAGAAAATATTTAAATTACATAGAAGAATCATCTGAAGACTTACTCAGTATTATTAATGATATTCTTGACTTTTCTAAAATAGAAGCAGGCAAATTGGATATAGAGGCTGTACCATTTTCTTTGGACGAAGTTTTGAATAAACTATCTGATTTATTTGAGATACAAATTAAAGAAAAAGGTTTAACATTAAAAATTATTATTGATAAAGGTATTCCTTATTTAGTTGGTGATCCTTTACGATTAGTGCAAATTCTTACCAATCTTATAACTAATGCTATCAAATTTACTCAACAAGGTGGTATAACTATTAAAGTTAAGTTAGCGGCTCTTGGTAATAAACAAGTTAGATTACATTTTTTAGTTAAAGACACTGGAATTGGCATTTCACAAGAAGTAATTTCACAATTATTTAATGCTTTTACCCAAGCTGATGGCTCAACTACTCGTAAATTTGGAGGAACCGGTTTAGGATTAACTATTTGTAAACGCCTTGTAGTTATGATGGGAGGAGAAATTTGGGTGGAGTCTAAATTAAATACAGGTAGCTCTTTTGACTTTATTATAACATTTGGTATTCAAACTGAAAACATCAATCAAATACCAGCAATCGAAACTTCAAATGATATAACAACAATAATTGCAACCAAAGATGTGAAAATTTTATTAGTCGAAGACAATCCAATCAATCAACAACTTGCCAAAAAAATACTTGAAGGTAAAGGTATAACCGTATCAGTTGCTAATGATGGTGAAGAAGCTGTTAAAATGGCTTTTGAAATTGAATTTGATGCAATATTAATGGATATTCAAATGCCAAAAATGGATGGTTATAAGGCAACTCATTTAATTCGGCAACAATATACCGATCTTCCGATCATTGCTATGACAGCCAATGTTATGGCTGGTGATAAAGAAAAATGTTTACAAGCTAGTATGAATGATTATTTAGCTAAACCAATCAATATAAAAGAATTATTTCGAGTTTTAGCAAAATGGTTACCAAACATTCATATAGAATTATCTAATTCGCAATCAAGGAATACAAAAAATACAATGTTACCAAATAGTTTACCGGGCATTAACATAAAAACTGGATTAGAGCGATTAGAGCAAAATCATAAATTGTATATCAAGTTATTAAAAGATTTTTACAAGAAATATCATGATATTGTTGAAGTGGTCACTGACTTATTGCAAGAAACAAAAATTAAGGATGCTATATATATTGTTCATTCTGTCAGAGGTATAAGTGCTAACCTAAGCATAACAAAAATATATGAAATATCGACTGTTTTAGAAAAACAACTCAAAGCTAACCAAGAAATAACTCCTGAACTAATAGAAAAATTTCAATCTGCAACAATAGAAGTAATGAATAGTATTGATAGTTTGAAAATCGAAGTTTCTACTACAGATTTTTCTAATAATGAAGTTAACCTAACCGCTTTAAAACCTTTGTTAGCAGAATTAAATGATTTGCTGGATGAATATAACTCTAGGGTTATTGATATAATTCCAACTATCAAACAGCATTTAAACAAAGATTTACAAGAACTTTACCAACAATTAGAAGATAAAGCAGATAATTTTGAATTTGATGATGCCAAACAGATACTTGTTCAATTAGAAGATAGGTTGGATATATGAAATTTATCCATGCCGCCGATATTCATTTGGATAGCCCACTAAGGGGTTTATCACGTTATGATGGCGTTCCAATAGAACAGATGCAAAGTGCAACTCGTCGTTCTTTTATCAAAATGGTTGATTTTGCTTGTAGTGAACTAGTTGATTTTATTCTATTAGCTGGTGATTTATACGATGCTGATTGGAAAGATTACAATACTGGTTTATTTTTTAATCAACAGATGACTCGTTTGCGTCAAGTCAATATCCCAGTTTTTATTATAATGGGAAATCATGATGCCGATAGTGTCATTACCAAGCAATTACGTTTGCCGGAAAATGTATTTAAATTCAGTTATAAGCAACCAGAAACTCATAAATTAGAAGATTTAAAAGTAGCAATACACGGCCAAAGTTTTGCAAAAAAATCTGTTACTGATAATCTCAGTATGGCTTATCCGAAAGCTGTTCCAAACTATTTTAACATTGGTTTATTGCACACAGCCGTTAATGGTCGTCCCGGTCATGCTGAATATGCACCTTGCAATATGTCTGACTTGTTAGCACATGATTATGATTACTGGGCTTTGGGACATATTCATAAACGTGAAGTTCTCCATGAAAATCCTTGGATAGTTTTTTCAGGCAATTTACAAGGTCGTCATGTCCGTGAAACCGGAATGAAAGGTTGTACCTTGGTGACGGTTGAAAATGAGCAAACTAGTTTGCGTTTTGTTCCAGTTGATGTATTACGATGGGAAGTTATACATTTAAATATCAGTGATATAGAGACAATTGATGAAATAATAGATAAAGTACGAGAAGCTGTTAATAAATTAATGCAAGAAGACATTCCTCAAGCATTACGCTTTGTTATTGAGGGCAGTTGTACGGTTCATAATGAATTACATAACAGTTCAAAATATTGGATTAATGAAATTCGTTCAACAGTAACTGATGTTAGTTTGGGGAATATTTGGGTAGAGAAGGTTAAATTACAAACTCAAGCTGTTCGTTCTATTTCAACTCAAGATGAAGGTCCATTAGCTGAATTAGGTAATTTTTTTAATGATTTGCCACAAAATGAAGAAGAATTACAAATTTTGCTAACTGAATTACGATTTTTAAAAAATGCAGTACCAACTGATATTAATCAGGATAGTTTATCTGAATCGGAAACCATTTGTAAATCACTTGGTTATGTTGAAGAATTATTAATGGCTCGATTACAAGATAAAATTGGTGGAATATAAAAGTTCTCAGTATAGTATTTCCCGATTGAATAAGCTATATTGATATTTGATAAATAATTGATATTGCTTTTGAATTTAATTAACCATTAACCATTAACAATTAATAATTGCCATATATTATTATGAAACCAGAAGTAGTCCCTACCGAAAAATTACAAAAAGTTTTAGCTAGAGCCGGGTTTGGTTCACGCCGAGAAATTGAAGTTTGGATTCAACAAGGTCGAGTTAAAGTTAATACGCAAGTTGCGACACTTGGTGCTAGGGTCTGTGTTACTGATGATATTCGGGTTGATGGACGCAGAGTTGGCAAATCCGAATTAAAGGAACAAGCTCGACAAATTATATGTTACCACAAACCAACTGGTGAAGTTTGTACTCGTCATGATCCAGAAGGACGGACTACAATATTTGGACAATTACCGTCATTGAAACAAGGTCGCTGGATAAATGTGGGGCGTTTAGATTTAAATACATCTGGACTATTATTATTAACTACTGATGGTAAGTTAGCCAACCAGCTTATGCATCCATCATATAAAATTGAGCGAGAATATGCAGTTCGGGTATTAGGTGAAGTTGATAAGAGCATATTACAACGTCTACAAGATGGCGTACAACTTGAAGATGGAAAAGCTAATTTTCTACGGATCAACATTGCTGGTGGTAAAGGAGCAAATCACTGGTATAATGTTATATTAACAGAAGGACGTAAACATGAAGTGCGACGTTTGTGGGAATCTCAAGGAATAACCGTCAGTCGTTTGATAAGAATACGTTTTGGCCCTATTACTTTACCCAGAAATTTACATGCTGGTAATTATATTAAACTTGATAACCTAGCCCAACAAAAACTGCTAAAAGCTGTTAATAATCCTTAATTCTTAATTTAAGGTCAAAAAAATTGAAGTTTTGGAATTTAATTTAAGCATTAAGAACTCATAAAATTGCTATTGGATAGAAATTATGTCTCACAAACCTAATGATACAAAGTCAGAACAAGTTGTTTCAACCTCAAATGGCCAATCTGGTCTGGAAAATCTTGATACAAAGTTACGTGCTGCCGAATCAAGCCTTAAGAAACCTGAAGTTTCTAAATCTACTAGTCCTCAAAACTTAGTTGAAGGTGCGATGACATCTGGTGGTAGTATGCATGATGTCCGTGAACTGTTGTTTGGTGGACAAATGCGTGACTATGATAAACGTTTTAAACGTCTTGAGGAACGCTTTAACCAAGAAAATATGCACTTTCGTGAAGATATGTTTCAACGTCTTAAAGTGCTTGAGGAACGGGTTGAAGGTGAATTAGATGTTTTAGATGATAAAGTTAAAATAGATCGTCAAGAACGTCAAACTGGATTAACTGATTTAGAACATGGCTTAAAAACTCTGAAAAATGAACTAACTAATAGGACAACTCAATTAGATGAGCAATTTAGTAAAGAAATAAAAACTTTACGCCAACAAATGCACAGTAAAATACAGGAAATATCTTTACAGACAAGACAGCAAAATGAAAACGTAGTTAGTATGTTAAATAAAGAAGTAGCTCAATTACATGATGAAAAAGTTGATCGAGCAGAATTAGCAACATTTTTCACTGAACTTGCTGGCCGTATGTCAAGTATTCCCACTGATAAAACAGAAATTGAGTAGTATTTTGAAATATTGGTTCCTGATTTTATGCCTTATTCAGATGCCTTGTCTTGCGGTTGAACTACCAGATATAGGTATCTCTGCTGATGTTATCATGTCATCGGCAGATGAAGATAAGCTAGGTAAAGCATTTATTCGTCAGTTACGCCAACATGTTGAAGTTATTGATGATATTCAAATTAATGATTATCTCAATGTACTTGGCAATCATTTAGTTTCATATAGCGAAAATCCTACTCAAAATTTTCATTTTTTTGTCATTAAAAATTCTTCAGTTAATGCTTTTGCAGTACCAGGTGGTTTTATTGGGATACACAGCGGTCTAATAATGACCACCCGTAGCGAAGGTGAATTAGCTTCCGTATTATCACATGAAATTGCTCATGTAACTCAACGTCATATTGCTCGAACTATTGAAGCATCTCAGCGTTTAACTGTACCAAAAATTGCTGCTCTGATAGCTGCTGCCATTGTAACTAGTATAGCCCCACAAGCTGGTCAAGCTGCTTTTGCTGCAATTATGGCTGGCAATATTCAAATGCAAATCAACTTCACTCGAATTCATGAAAAAGAGGCAGATCGAATTGGTATCCAGACTTTAGCTAATGCTGGATTTTCTCCTTATGAAATGCCCAATTTTTTTGAGCGGATGCAAATAGCCAATCGTAACTCAACAACTAATTTACCAGAATTATTATTAACTCATCCAGTTACCACCAATCGAATTGCCGAGGCTCATGATCGAGCTGCTAAGTATTCACCCAAGTTAAAAACAGAAAATCCACTTTATAACCTGATGAGAGCCAAATTATTAGTATCTACTACTGATAACAAGGTGAAATTATTGCGAACTTTACAAAAGATGTTAGCAAATGAAAATTATCGAGATGAAGGTGCTATTCGTTATGGACTGGCTTTAGCGTTGTTGGCTAATAGACGTACTGATGGGGTGCAAAAGCAAATTGACTGGTTAATAAAAAATGATGACGACCGAGTTATGTATCGTATTTTGAAAGCCAGATTAGCTTTGGCAAATAATAATAATACTCAAGCAATACAAGAATATGATAAAGTTTTTCAAATTTATCCACATGATAAAATGTTAGGATTGGACTACGCTGAAAAATTGTTGCAAAATAATATGGCAGCTAAAGCAAAAACTGTATTAACTAATATATCTTTATCCAGTAATCCGTATTATTATTTTTTATTAGCTCAGGCTAATCAGTTAACTGGTTCCAAAGCAGAAGCATATTTTGCATTAGCTGAAAATTATTATTTACAAGGCCAAACCGCTATTGCTGTTGAAAATTTAAAACAAGCATTACAAAATGTTAAGGGAGATTTTTATCTGGCCACACGGATAGATGCACGATATAAGGAATTACAGGCAGAACTATTGGAAGAACGTTCAAATAAATAATAATAAATATCATTTAAGTTAAGCAATTGGAGTTCAAAGCATAGCTTTGTTAAGATTTAATTTATAAATCAATAATATCAAAGCTTCGCTTTGGACTCCAAACTACAAAGATTACTAATAGTTTTGGTTTTCATTAACAATTAATAATTAACAACTAATAATTAATAAAACATGGCTAAATTAAATACTAATTTTTCTCAACGTTTACAACAATCTAGAATGGTTGCGGCATTAATAACCATCATAGGATTATTTTTTGGATTATGGTTTTGTATCAACGCAGTTACCGACTTGATGGAACATGAACAAAACGCAATTAACCATGCCAAAACTTTAGCTGAAGGAAAGAATACCGTTATTTCAGTTGATGTTGACCGAATTGACATGAACAATAATAACAAATTAATTCATATCATAGGGGAAACAAGTGTTGATGAAATTATAATGGATGATTTGTTCAAAGTTGAAGTTGTCAATGTTATTAAATTACGCCGCATAGTACAAATGTATCAATGGCAAAAAGAAGAAGATGATTATAAAAAAGTTTGGTCTGAGCAGTCGATTGATTCTGCAAAATTTTTTAATTCTAAATATCATAATCCAACCATGTCTTCGACAAGTAAAGTTATGATTGCAAGACAAGTGATATTAGGTGATTTCATCATTCCAAATACATTGGTTATGGAAATGGATCATTATCAAAAATTACCAATGAAAGGTCTATGGGAAGAACAAGAAAATCTTAGGAGATTGTTTTCAAATCAAAAAATTCATTTTATTGATGGCACTTATTATATAGGCAAAGACCTTGAACAACCTGAAATTGGAGATTTAAAATTAAGCTTTGCAGCAGTATTGCCAGAAAATATCAGTATTATTGCCAACCAGCAATCACAATTAACACCTTACATAACCGAAACTGGCGGTAGTATAGAGATGTTTGAATATGGAATAGTCACTAGCAGATGGATGTTTAAAAATGCCAGAATAAAACTTTTCATAAACAATATACAACCACGTTTAAAAGGTTTTTTTACAATATTTATAGGCATTTACATAATATTTCATGTATTATGGATAGCTTCACCTTCACTATTGGAACCGAATAATTTTCGAGGCTGGTTGCTGGCATTAATAGTGGCTATAGCTTTCACTTTTGCTGTTATAGCTTTTAGCTGGCATGACTACAGTTCAATATTCGGTAAAGCTTTATTTATAGTATCTATTATTATTTTATATTTCTTAAAATTTAGCTATAAACCTAGAATGTTAATGCCCGAAACAACAGTGCCAAGAAAGGAGTATTGAGTTGTTTTGAAATTGTTACATTGTTTAACTTGATACATATTTTTTCAACCCTATTTATTGTTTCTAGTAAATACCTTTCTTAACATACAACGGAATAGATATAATGAAAAAACTTATATTGCCAACAGTAGTATCTTTAGCTCTTTGTAGCAGTTATGTTTTCGCAGAGGAACAAGTTCAAGCAGCTCCAGAGGCTCCAGTTCCAGCCATAACAGCACCAATTCCTCCTTCAATGGCAGTACCACCTCCAGTCAATCCTGATATGGAAAAATATCGGCTAGAAATGGAAAAAAGAATGGCTGAACAACGGGCAGCTATGGAAAAAAGGATGGCTGAACAACAGGCTGCTATTAAAGAGCAGATAGAGCAGCAACAAAAGAAATACCAAGAAATGATGGAGAAACGTAACGCAAAAATGCAGGAAATGCAAAAAAGGCATGAAAAAATGCGTAGTGAAAATGTTCCGTCTGCTCCACCAGCTTGGACAAATAGACCTGCTCCAGTAGCTCCTAATTGGAATGCTTATACTCAACCACCAAGAAATAACTACAGACCTTCTCCAATGCAGCATCGCAGTGGGCATCATGCTGATGTTGAGCAAAGTTTACAAAATATTGAAAAATTGCTTGGACAAGTTATTGAGATTTTGCAGAAAAAGTAGTTTTCTTAAGTATTGTATGAACTAAACAGTTTTTAGGCTCTACCTTAAAAATATCATTCAACTGACTATCAAGGCAGAGCCTTAATTACCTTGATTCATAACAACTTAAAACTGAGTTATTAATATGACCATGACTAGAGAAGAAATGCAGAAAAATATACTTGAAATTGACACTTGGATACGTGGCTTTTTTATGTTGATGTATGCGTTTTTCTGTTATATTGCTTTCAATGTCCTTATGGTTGTTGTATTTTTTCAATTTACGGTTATTTTATTGTCTGGTAGAGCCAATGATAAGTTACTATATTTTGGCGATATTTTAAGTACTTATATTTATCAAATTATAATGTACTTAACTTATAACACTGACATAAAACCTTTTCCTTTTGGTGAGGGAGTCGATCCAGATGATTTCACAGTTTTACCTGATGAAGAACCACCCAACAAAAGGTAATTTTGGAGTCCAAGTTTAAGGTAATCCTGAATAAAATACCAAATAGCTAATATGATTTGATAGTTTTTTGGAAAAAGAAAGAGTTTTGCGGACCAAGCGAGAAATCCCTTGTCTCATAGTACAATTAAACCGTTCAATACGATTTGTTAAGTATTCTTTCCAACTGATTTATGGCATTTTTACAGGGATGATAAACTCCATAAACTTTCAGCATTTTTTGCGTCACGACTACCCACAATTTCTCCAGTTTTTAGATTAATAACAAACCATATCCATACTTTGTTCTTTTTACTTATAACAAAAGACACAGCTCGTCACATTATAATATTGTCTAAAATTTTAATCCAGAAAATCCAATTAAAAAACTACCTACCATAAAAAGCATATTTCAAACGTACACCCAACTGATATTCATCATCTTTTTCAGTATGAAAAACATATTCAGCTCGAACATTAATAAATAAATCTCTGTTTAGCATATAATTAATTTGATTAGCTAATCCCACAGCTTTGTTATCAAATAAACTAGTATCCTGCCATTGTACCACGCAACTTAACTCAGCAACCATACGAGAACTCAAAGGTTTTTCAGTTGTTACAAACCAATTAATCGCTTTCTCATCACCCAACAGCAACACATCAACACGAGTTTCCAACAACCGCTTATGCCTTAGACCAACACTAGCAGCATAACCACTACTTCCAAAATCACGCCATAATTTACGTCCTTCTAACATAATTTGTTGATTAGGGCTATATTCAAAAATAGCATAAGTTTTCAAACCACTCTGTCGTCCCTTAGCATATAAACGATAAAATCGTTCCCGAAAAGTTATCTGAGGAGTTAAATGTTGATAGGTTTCATACGTTATGCCAACTAATCCAGATCGTTCTCGCCAATTAATTTTAGAATTAGCATTAAACAAGAAATTATCTAACTTTTTATTTTCTATATTATAATTAGCATCTGTACTCCATTTTAAATCTTGATTAGCAACTCCAGTTAAACCAAAATTAACTCGTTGTTGACCACCAGCATAATGTTGCATTCCTAATTTAGCTTTATCTAATAGATTGAATGGTAAAGAAAATTGACTATCAATACCAACTAAATATTTCTGCTCAGAAATACTATCAAATAGCTCAATACGTTTCCGTTGGCCAGCATATACATTCACATCTACATCAGCTTTTTTATATGTAGCACCAATTCCGTCAAGTGTATAAAAACCAGTTAAATCAGCTTGTTCAAACCTACCTGCTGTTAATTGATAAGTATGCCATTTTTTTCGGGTATAAGCTTGATAAAATTGAGCTTCTATCCCAGATATACCAGTTCTTAACGCATATGATAAACCATTATTTAATTTTGCATCTTGATACTGGAATTCTCCGAATTGCTCCATAAAAATATCATTTTTTCCATAATGATTATCAAGTTGAGCATTAGTTTCTAATTTTCCCCATAAACCAATTGCATGTATTGGATAAGAAATAATACTAAGAATAAGTAAAATAGTTTTAAAGTTTATAAATAAATTATACAAATTATTGATTTTAATGTTTATTATAAGAATTCATGGAATAGCGTAATTGCTCACTTTCTGAAATTAAAAAAAAGTGGATTTCAAAGGAGAGAGAGCATTTTTGATGGATTAAAAATAAATCTTAAAGCTTGTCCTCATGAAAATGGGGATGAAAATCTGTATGAGAAACAGTATATTGACAGTAGACAGATAGTAATGAATCCCATAAGTCTTGGGTATCTTTTGCATCACGACTACCAACAAATTCTCCAGCAATTCAAAGCATCCAAAAGCATATAATATATCAAATAAATCCAATATAGTAAAAAATATTTTTCTTGCTAAGGAATGAAACTTAAATAACTAGACATATTAAATAGATTACAGTAATACAAAATAAATAATTGATATTTTTTGTAGAATTTAATTAATAATTGCTATATACTTAATTAACTAAGCTAACGCAGAAAGCTTTTATATTCCACCGATTTCATCGGTGGTTATTCACATTCAATCCTTTCAGGATAGTTAAAACGACCCCAACGAGGTTCACATTTGAATAGCCATAGGTGAACCTATGGAATCAAATTATTTATATAACCATACTCGTATCAATGACACCAGTTTATCACCATCAAATGGTTTAGATAAATAATCATTAGCCCCAGCTTCAATACATTTAACCTTATCACCTTTCATAGCTTTAGCAGTCAAAGCAATAATAGGTATTTTACGCAGCCGTTCTTGAACTCTTATTTTTCTCATAGCCTCATAACCGTCCATTTCTGGCATCATAATATCCATTAAAATAATAGAAATATCTTGATGTTCTGCTAGTAAATCCAATCCTTCTTGACCATTTTGTCCAATAACTACTTCCATTTCTTTCTCTTCCAATATAGTAGCAAGAGCAAAAATATTTCGTACATCATCATCAACCAACAGTACTTTTTTGTTTCGTAAAATAGCTTCTTTATTATGTACCATTTGCAACATATCACGTTTTTCAGTTGGCAATTTAGCTTCCACTTGATGGAGGAATAAAGTGGCCTCATCTAATAAACGTTCTGGAGAATGTACTGTTTTAACTGTTAAATTTTCTGTAAATCGATTTAAAGTAGTTTGTTCATCTATGCTAAGTTCACGATTGGCATAGATAATTATTGGTATTTGTGAATAAGTATCATCATCATATAAATTTTCTAATAACTTGATGCTCTCTGCTACCTCAACAATAATACATTCAAATGGTGTTACTTTAAGCTGTTGTAAGGCTTTATCTTGAGTTGCAACAAAAGTTGGTTTTGCGTCAGTTCCTTCAAATAAATTCGTAATTTTTTGTTGGTCATTATTAACTAATACCAATAAATTTTTCATGGTCTTACTTAAGAATTGCTCTATTTTCTTGAAAGCATCACCAAGGTCCGCCATACCAATAGGCTTTTGTAAAAAACCAATAGCCCCCATTTTTCTGGCATCCATATTTGAATCTGATGCTGACATAAAATGGACCGGAATATGACGAGTATCTGGATTATCTTTAAGTCGCTCCATAACTGCCCAGCCATCTATTTGTGGCAATCCTATATCAAGAATAATAGCACTTGGCTTATATTGTTCAGCTAATTGAAGACCCATTTTACCATTTTCAGCGATTAAACATTTAAAACCCTTCTCTTGCGACAGTTCAAGCAAAATATTTAAAAATTTACGATCATCCTCAATTATTAGAATAGCTTTATCATTTTCACCAATTGTTTCTCGATCATCTAAAATAGCTTCTGGAATAATTTCTGGTGTTGGTTCAACTACAACTTCAGGAAGCATTTCAATATGAGAAATTATATCTTGAGAATTTTTATTTGCAGAATAGTTATTTTTAGCACCAACATTCACATTGTTTTTTTGTGGTAAATATAAAGTAAAAGTACTACCTTTATCTTCTACACTTGTTAGTTTTAATTCACCACCCAATAAATAAGCCAATTGACGAGAGATAGATAAACCAAGTCCAGTTCCACCATAACGCCGACTTGTAGTACCATCCGCTTGTTGAAATGCTCCAAATATTGATTGTTGCTTGTCTTGTGGAATACCAATCCCAGTATCAACAACACTTATTGATAACATATTCTCTGATGAATTTTGCGAATCGGATTCAGTTGCATAATCAAAGGCTAATTTGACTTCTCCTTCAGAAGTAAATTTAAAGGCATTGGACAATAAATTATTAATGATTTGTTTTAACCGCATTCCATCGGAATTCAATGTTTGTGGTACATTTTCAGCAACAGAAATACGAAAAATAATTCCCTTATTTTCTGCTAAAGGTTGGAATTTTTGTTCAATGGTTTCTACTATATCAGTTAACGGTATGGCTTCAATTTGAATTTCAATTTTACCAGCTTCTACCTTGGATAAATCTAAAATATCATTGATTAATTTTAATAAATCTGAACCAGCACTGTGGATAGTTTGAGCATATTCAACTTGTTTAGTATCCAAATTGCCATTTTTATTATCAGACAACAATTGAGCTAAAATTAATAGACTATTCAAAGGAGTACGTAATTCATGTGACATATTAGCAAGAAATTCAGATTTATATTTACTAGCTAATTCAACTTCTTTTGCTTTGGTTTCTATGGCTTTTTTGGTTTCTTCTAAAGTTATGTTTTTATCACGAATGTCATCTTTTTGACGTTCTAAATCTATAGTTCGTTCTTCCAACTCTTCATTAGTTTGCCGTAATTCTTCTTGTTGAGTTTGTAACTCTTCGGCTTGACTTTGTAATTCTTCGGTTTGAGTTTGAGTTTTTTGCAATAAACTTCGCATTTGAGTACGAGACTGAGATGTATTGATTGCTATCCCAATATTAGAAATAACTTGCTGAATAAACTCCATTTTTTTATCTGTTATACCATGAAAAGAACCAATTTCAATTATGCCTTTAAGCGTTTCTTCATATTTAAATGGAACAACTAGAATATTTTTTGGAATTGCTTCTCCTAATCCAGATTGAATATGAATATAATCTTCTGGAATTTGATTAATAAGAATTGGTTTACATTCTAAAGCAGATTGTCCAACTAACCCTTCACCGAAGGCAATTTTATTAGATAAATTTTTACGGCGAGTAAATGCATAGCTGGCAGCTAACTTTAAATGGTCATCATCAACTAAATATAACAATCCAATTTGAGCTTTTAAGTAAGGAGTGATAAAATTAATAATGTTTCTGGTCAAAGTATTAATTTCTTGTTCTCCACTCATCTTATCGTTTAACTGAGTTTGTCCAGTTTTTAACCAATCTTGAATTTTATTTTTTGTTGTTATTTTGCTCAAAGTATGAGTCATGTTTGCCAAAGCACGCCCCAGCTGATCTTGGTCTGAAAGCAAAGTTACTTTTTTAGAGTAATCACCATCAGCAATGGCATTGGCCTGAGCTATAGTATTTTTAAAATTATTTTTCAATTGCCAAGTTGAAATAATTAATTCGCCAATTTCATCATTTTTTTGGTATTCAATATGATCTTCAGTCAAATTTCCATGAGCTAAGGATTTTAAATGTTGATTGACAACCAATAAAGGAGTTATAAAACTCTTGGTAAACCAATAGCTAATAAGTAATGATAATATAGTAATTAATATTATTACCAACAAAAATACATGTTTAAAATAATATACTTTATTAAAAATAATATCTTTATTAGTTTGTTTAAGTAAAGTCCAAGTATCTCCAGTAGGAAAATGGAATTTTTGAAAGGTGGTGATAACGTTATCACTGTCTACAGTGTCATTTTGTTTATCCTGTGTGATAATAAATTGCTCCAACAAACTATGTGGTAAATGTTTTTCATGCTCATTAGTTCCGTCATCAGTATGATATAAATGCTTATTATCATGGTCCAATAATAGATAATGAAAACTTGCATTATTAAGTTCTTTGGTATTGTGTAAATAATTTTTTATTTGATTGGTATTAAAAGTTAATACTAAAATTCCTTGAGTGATGTGATTTTGATCGATGATTGGAACAGAATAACGGATATTTTTAAATCCATGTAAATGAACTATATAATCTTTTTTAAGACTGATAGTATTGATAAAATAATCGTTATTTTGTCTATTATGTAATTCATTTTTTGAAACAATGTTAGCTTTAT